>JAEUUQ010000627.1 GCA_016787505.1 Saprospiraceae bacterium
CATGGAGGCCCCGGCGGTCACAATGGCACACATATTCCCGTTGATTCGCTATCGGCAACTATTACCGATTATATTACTGCCAACTATCCAGATTCTTTGGAGATTCACAAAGCGGTCTTGTTACCCGATGGCAATACGTTAGTGATACTAAGCAACCACATCGGCGTAGTATTTGACGCCAACGGAAATTTTGTAGAAGAAATTACGCTTCCTTCAGGTGGAGGACACGGAGGCCCCGGTAACGGCGGAGGCAATGATGATGACGACGATGACGATGATCAGGGCGGCGGACATGGTGGAGGAGGCCACGACGGCGGCCCTGGAGGCGGTGGTCATGGCCATGGTCATGGACATGGCGGCGGTGGTGAATAAAAACCGACAACCGTTTAGCTACGCATAAACAGGAAAACCCCGGATTCTATGCGAACCGGGGTTTTTCTGTTTATTTTATCACCAGGCTCTGCTTGTCAAAGGGGTTAAGCGCTACTCCTTTCACGCTTGCCTCGGCTTCAATCCTGTACTCCGATTTGACGTTATTGATCATCTTAGCCGCGGCGGCAATGCCTCCAAACAGGAAATTGCGGCCGCCAAACTGCTCAACATTAGATTTAACGAGCTTGAAAGGAAGCTGAAAATCCACTTCCGCCGTGCCGTTCATAGGGATTTCGATGGTGCGATTGATGCTGGTAGAACTGACTTCGTATTCATCTACCAATTTATCCTTTCCACGGCCCCTGGTATATTTTTCGATCAATACGATTTTGATACCGGTTATGGTTTGGGCATTCATAGATTGAAACACGATTTTCCCAATTACAAAACCCGCTTTTTCGGATACCTCTTCGGGGAGCAGCAATTCCAGCTTTACGCCTTCGATGCCAAGCCATTGTTTAACTTTACCTATCATGATACAGCAATTAATTACTGCAAGTTAGGTCTAATCCCTTCTTGAGTCAAGTTTAATTAGACAAACAACCTTTAAACCATTCGTTTGTGCCAGCTTTTGGCGAGAGGTTTGACGAATGCCTGGTCAAAATCGGCTTTGGTGGCCACCAGCGTGTCAAAAACCGGCGTTTCGTCATTAATTGTTCCGTTGGCGTACAAAGCAGAGAAAGTCTGTCGGTCTACGGTTTGCACCCCGCCTTCACTGTCGAGAAATGAAAAACGCATTCTATCGAACAGATCCACACCGTATGCGGCCTGCAGGCCTTTCAAAAAAGCCACCGACCTGTCGATAGAACAGCCGCCGGCATCTACCTGGCTTTCGTCGGCCATCAGCACCACGAATCTGTCGTGAAGTACGTCTCCTGCGGCGCGCAGCAGGCGGTTGTGGCTAATCCACTGCTGGGCAAAATCGCTGATTTGCCGGCGAATTTGTGGCAGATCTTGTTCCGGAAACGGATTATTTGCCTGATAAATCCACACCCGCGTCTGTTGGGGGTCCATACTGCTAATTTGATCGTGCATCGCTTATTTATTCCAAGTTTGCCGATTTGAGAATCAATTCTGAGAGGTCGTAGACCATCACCTCATCCTGCTTGTCTTTTGCCTTCACGCCATCGGTCATCATAGTGAGACAAAACGGACAATTCACTGCGATTACCCGGGCGCCGGTAGCCAGGGCTTCTTCTGCTCTTTCCACGCTGATCCGCTTCTCGCCGGGCTCGTCTTCTTTCCACATTTGTGCGCCGCCCGCGCCGCAACAGAGTCCGTTGGCCCGGCTGCGTTTCATCTCTGTCAGATCTGCGTCGAGGGCTTCGAGCACCGCCCGCGGGGCTTCGTACACCCCATTGACGCGGCCCAGGTAACACGAATCGTGATACGTGATTTTCTTACCCTTAAAAACACCGCCTTCCTTCATTTGGATGCGGCCTTCGTTTATTAATTGCTGTAAAAGTTGGGTATGATGTACCACGTCGTAGTGCCCGCCCAATGCCGGGTATTCGTTTTTGAGTGTATTAAAGCAATGCGGACAGGCCGTTACCATCTTCTTTACCCCATACATATTGAGGGTTTCCACATTTTGAATAGCCAGCATCTGAAAAACAAATTCATTGCCGGCACGGCGAGCGGGGTCGCCCGTGCAGCGCTCTTCACTGCCCAGAATGGCGAATGATATACCGGCTTCGTGCAGAATACGGCAAAAAGCTAGGGTCACCTTTTGGGCCCTGGCGTCGTAACTACCTGCGCATCCTACCCAAAAAACAATTTCAGGGGTTTCACCGGCCGCCGCCATTTCGGCCATCGTGCGAATTGAAAATTGGCTCATGTCGTTCAATTTTTTGCCCATTGATCTCTTTCCACGCTCATCGCCCAGGCTGACCCGCTGTTTTCCATACTATTAAACATCGGCAGCCAGTCCTGCGGTCCTGCCGATTCCGTTAATATCTCGTAGCGCCGCAACTGCAGGATGATGTCAAGAGGATTGATCATCACCGGACAGGCTTCGACACAGGCATTGCAAGTGGTACAGGCGTGAATTTCTTCACGGCTGATATAATCGAATAAGTTTTTGCCATCCTGGTATTCGGCTGCAGATGCTGCTTTCCCGTTGTCGAGGGCCTTTCCAATCTCTTCCATGCGGTCGCGCACGTCCATCATAATCTTGCGCGGCGAAAGCTTTTTGCCGGTAAGATTGGCGGGGCAAGCTGCTGTACATCGCCCGCATTCCGTGCAAGTGTATGCATCGAGCAAATTTTTCCAGCTGAGTTGCGTTACGTCGCCGGCGCCAAAAACCGGTAGTTCATCTGTTGCGGGACTTTCCGGCGCCAGGCCCATCATGCTTTTCACTTCATTCATTATCGCCGGCATATTCTCCATTTCGCCACGCGATTGTTGCGAGGCAAAATATGTATTTGGGAAAGCCAACATGATATGCAGGTGCTTGGAATAAGGCAGATACACTAAGAAGCCCAACACGGTGAGGATGTGGAGCCACCAGCCAAACCGCTCCACGACCATTAGGGCGCCCTGTTCCATGCCGCCAAACAAAGCCGGCCCTAGCCAGCTGCTTACGGCGAGCTTGCCCGTATCAGTATAATGCGCCGGGTCAATATTTTGTAAAAGCGTATCGGCGCCGTTCATGCTGAAAATGCCTACCAGCAGAATAATTTCACCCAACAAGATGAAATTGGCATCGCGGGCAGGCCAGCCCTTGAGTTCGGGTTTCCTGAAGCGCGCTACGTTCAACACATTGCGGCGAAGCAGGAAAATAAGCGTAGCTACAAAAGCCAGCAGCGATAATATTTCGATGAAACTGATCACAAACGTATAGAATCCGCCCAGTTTATCAGCAAAAAAGCGATGTACGCCAAACGCGCCATCCACAAAAATCTCGATCAACTCGATTTGTGTAAACAAAAAAGCGACATAAATAAACAGGTGAAAAATGGCCGGCAGCCAGTTTTTGAACATCTTTT
>JAEUUQ010000024.1 GCA_016787505.1 Saprospiraceae bacterium
GTAAAACTCCAGCGGCCGCGCCGAAAAGGCGTATTTGCCCTTGTCTTTTGCGAGTTCGTGAGCCACCTTGAAAGCCAGCTTGGTTTTGCCGGTGCCGGGTTCACCGGTGAGCAACAGGGGTTGGTTGAGTGCAATAGCCACTTCGACGGCATTGCGCAAGCCCTCATCCATGATGTATCGCTCAGGGTCGAAGGGAATAGTAAGGTTGGGAAGTATCCTGATCTTCATCGGATATAGCGTTTATTGTAATCGTCAATTATTTTGAGGAGCGACATTTCTACGTCCTCCATATAAAATTCCTGTTGGTCTCTAAAGTGTTCGTCCATCAGCGCTTTCCGGTCGCGGGTAGTGGGGGCTATTTTTTTATATTTTTCAAACCAGCGGCCTATGTCGCGCATGGCCACCATGTCGAGTTCGGGTAAAGCCTGAATGATATCGGTGCGTTGTACGAGGGCTTCCACCTGGGTTTTCACTTCTTCGTCTCCCTCGTCGTATTCTAAGGCAAAAAAGAAGAGAAACGTGGGATAATTGGCCGGTAAATCCACCTGGCAAAAGGTCTTAATAAACCAGCCTGCCGCTTCGGGCGTAAGTTGGGGGTCCCAGTCAAATTGGCTGATGTGCAGGTTTACACTCACAAAGTCGCGGGCGGTAAGCCCCTGTAATTTCGGGCTGCGTTCGGCGGCATAGTATAGGTTGCGATCCAGTAACGGCTCGTGTTCGTTGACGGGGATGCCAAGCGCTGCAAAAAGGCTTTTGAGGATATTTTTTTTGTAAATATCGAGGTCGTTACTGAATTCGAAGGTGAATTCGAATTGCAGAGACTTGCAGTTGGAGCTGAGTTCGGGGTTGAGGTAGTCGAGCAGGCGCCCTTCGAGGTCGTAGGCGATGCGTTTGAACATGCCCTCGTGCGACTGCCGTTCGTCGCCATACAGATAGTAGAAATGGGCTTTTTTACCGGCGGCTGCGCCAAAGATGCGGCCGAAGGTATCGCTTTGATCCACGCGGTCGCAGGTATGACAATGGTAATCGTGCAGGGCGTCACTTGCCGAAGGGGCGGGGCCGTCGGCTGCCGCGCGTATTTCTCCGATAAAAACAAATACGCCCTGATTGATGCGTTGTAGCGTTACGGCATATTCTTCGCGGGTGAGCAGGCCTTTGAAGTAATCAGATTTAGATGTATTGAGGCGTGCCAGTTGAAGATCAATCTCGGTCAATTTATCAGGGGCGTGCGACTGTACCCATAACTTCAGCGCTTCGAGGGCAATGTCAGTTTGTCCATCGGTCAATTGCTGGCTAATATCGCTCAAGGAAGGCGCTGGCATATACTATGGGCGGTGGCTTTTACGGTTTTAACTTGTAAATTTAACAATATATTGGGCGGAATAGCGCGCTTGTGGTGTAAAACAAGTCCGTTTTTTGTATTTTTAGTTTGAAAATTCAATTTATTCCAAAAAAAATTATCTGATGACCACCATTACCCGACCTGAAGAAGGGGAATACAATCCCTATTACAGCACGTATATTGATAAAGTAACGGGCAACGACAGCTTGATGACGCTCGAAGTACAACTGGAAAGTACAACTGAATTTATCCGTCGCTTCGATTACGACAAACAAGACTACCGCTACGCGGAAAATAAGTGGACACCCAAAGAAGTATTTCTCCATATCCTCGACGCTGAGCGCGTTTTTGCCTACCGCGCCCTACGTGTGGCCCGTGGCGACGAGACTCCTCTCCCCGGCTTTGACCAGGATCAATACGTGCCCGAGTCGAATGCAGCCGGCCGCAGCCTCGAAAGCATCGCCGAAGAATACGAAGCGGTGCGCAATGCCTCCTTGCAGCTATTCCGCTATCTCACCAGCGATCAGCTACAACGCCGGGGCATTGCCAATAACAGTCCCATTAGTGCGCGGGCACTGGCCTATATCATTGCCGGCCACGAGATTCACCATTTGGGAGTGCTGAGGGAGAGGTATCTGGGCAGGTAGGCGGAGGGGCGTTTTACGACTGTACGACTGTAGGACTATACGACTTTGCGACAATCTTGGGTTTTACATTCAATGCCGTCACCCCCCTGGCGTATACCCGTGCCGTCACCACCTGAGGTGCATCAATGCCGTCACCACCCGAGCGGATACCCATGTCGTCACCCCCTGAGGTGCTCCGGAAGCCGTCACTTCAAAAGTGTAAGACTGCCCGTTGCCAGGAGTTCCACGCCATTGCAGACATGGCTAATACGGTATAATAGAACGCCGGGATTAATAGTTTGGCCGTTGTAAGTGCCATCCCATTTGGCGAAAGGATCGGTGGTATAAAATACGCGGTTGCCCCAGCGGTCGAAGATCTCGAAGAAGATGAGTTCCTGCAGGGCGAAGGGGTTGCTGATACCGTACTCATCGTTGAGGTCGTCGCCATTGGGGGTAAAGGCGCGGGGCAGATATACCACATCGCAGACCAGTGTATTGGGATCGACTACCGTCACGCGCAGGGAATCGCTGGCCACGCAGGTTGACACGTTGTCGCTCAGGCGCAGAGTATAGGTAAATGTGCCTGCCTGAGAGGGAGTAATCACAGGTTCCGGTGTATTCGATGGGTTCACATCGCCTGCCGGTGTCCATTCGTAAAGTGTAGCGCAGGAATTATTGAGTCTGATTTGTATAGGGCTACCGAGAAAGATCAGCGTATCGCGGTTGTCGATCATATCCGGGGAGAGTTGGAGGCCTTCTATTTCGGCTTCTTTGAGTGCCCGGTTATAGATACGCAATTCGTCGATGAGGCCGTCGAAGGGTACTTCGTTGCCGCCGATGCAATTGCTGCTGCCGATAGTGAAGTTGCCGTCGTTGAGGATATCCACACGGGAAGCGGTGCCTAGGTCGCCGGCAAACTGGCCGTTGACATACATTTTCAGGCGCAGGTTCTCGCGAACCAGCGCTACGTGTTGCCAACAAGAGGTATTGTCAATGGTATGTACCAGGGATACTCCTTTGAGAGGGTCTTGTATCATTGCGGCGTTGATAGTTCGAGTTTGGGGTACGTAACGGATATAAAAGATATTCTCGTCGCCGCAGTCGGCGCTGCGTTTCGACAGCAGGTACTGTGTGCCATTGACGCCTACCGGTTTGAAATAGAAGCTGATAGAAATATCTTCGGTGTCAAATTCTTTGTTGACATTGTCAGTGCCGAGCACAACGAGGGCGTCATCGCCGCCATCGAGGCGGAGGGCCTGGCCGCTCACGCCGCATACGTATGAGGGATCGCCGATTTCAACGCCGGTATTGGCAGAGTTGCCGGTGTCATCCTGTGGGCCGATATTAAACGAATAATACGCTACAAGGCCTATATTGGTTTGCGCCTGAAGGCGAAAGGAAAACAGGGCAATAGATAAAAATAAGATGCAGATGATGCGCATTTGCGGTAATGTTTTAATGAAAATGGCGTAAATAGCCCGGGACTACAACGCCAAAAGCGTGGCATTCATTTTTTGCCGGTGCAAATTTATAAGAAAAGAGTGAACAGTGAACTGTGAACTGTGAACAGATCAAGGAGCGGTTCACAGTTCACTGTTCACTGTTCACTTAAAAAGGCCTTCCAGCCCGGGAGGGATCATATTCTGGATCATATTCTGGCTTTCGGCGGCTTCTTTTTCGGCGGCGAGGGCCAGTGCGCGGTTGACGGCCACAGTGACGAAGTCTTCTACCTGCTCTTGGTCATCCCAATCAAGCAGGGTTTTATCGAATTTAATATTGAGGATTTCACGGGCGGCATTGGCGGTCACTTTGACGGCGCCGTCGCCGGCTTCTGCTTCAATGGTAATAGCCGCCAGCTTTTCGTGCATGGCTTTTTGCTGTTCTTTTGCTTGCGAAAAAAGGTCTCCGAACATTATTATATGGTTTATGGCTTTGAAATGAAATTGGTTTGTTTGTCGGTTGTCGGTTATGGGTTGTGAGTTGTCGGTTCATTATTTTTGTTAAAATTTAACTGATAACCCACAACCGATAACCCACAACTGGCAAACACAAAGTTTGAACCGACAACCCACAACTCACAACCGACAACAGAAGTTGCCTACTCTCCCACTCCCTGTATTTCCCCGGGCGAAAAGCGAGAGGCGTAGCAATCCTGCTGGGCGTTTTCTACTGGGTAGCGGCTATACAACTCCCAGACGGCTTCTTCGGGGAGGGCGTAATCGTAAATTCGCAATTCATCGAGGACGCCTTTGAAGCGCTCGGCGCGGCCGCCGCGGAGGCAGGGGCTGTTAGAAAACGACAACAGGGCCTCGTTGCTAATATCAACGCCGCTGCATCGAAATCCCCTCTTTTGGGGCACGCCGTTGATATACGTCTTGGCTTCAAAGCCTTCGCGGGTCAGCGCGAAATGCATCCACCGGGTACTATCGAGTTTGGGTGAAATTTCGTCGTAGTATTTGGCGGGGTTTTCGTACAGCCTGGTATCTACAATCCGGTCGCTTTGGTCGAGCAGGAGGTCGAGGTGGCTGTATTCGTCGCAAAGTTCGCGTTTGGAGAGCATACTTTGGGCGAAAGCCGATTGTTTTTCGGTTTTAAAATAAAAACTGACGGTAAAATCAGTAGTGCCGAAATAGCGGTTTACAAGTCCCTCGAATTCGATAAAATCGTTGATGCCGTCGAAGAGGAGTCCGTCGTCTTCGATGCCGCACCAGCATTGAATATCGCCGTACATGATGCCATTAGAGCCCTTCCCGCTGTCGTCGCGGGCGTCGCATTGGTTG
>JAEUUQ010000047.1 GCA_016787505.1 Saprospiraceae bacterium
GGCGTAGCGCATGCGGCCCAGGGCCGTATTGATACTAACGCGCGTGAGCTTGGCAATTTCCTTGAAGCTCATATCTGCATAGTGCCGCAAGATGACCACTTCGCGTTGCTCGGGGGGCAGCATATCCACCAGGTGGCGCACTTTGTCGTGCGTCTGGCTGCGGATAATGAACTGCTCGGCGTTGTCGTCAGAAGTTTGGAGAATATCAAAGATATCGAACGTATCCGTCGGCGACACCTGCGGGCGGCGTTTCGTACGGCGGAAATAGTCAACGCACATATTGTAAGATATGCGCAGCGCCCACTGCAGAAACTTGCCTTCGTGGTTGTATTTCCCACGTCGCAACGTATCGATAATCTTAATGAATACTTCCTGGAAGATATCCTCGGCAAGACTTTGATCCTTGACAAAAAGATAAATGGAGGTGTAAATTTTTTGCTGGTGGCGGTTCAGCAATTCCTCGAAGGCGCGCTCATCTCCTTCCAAATACAGAGCAATAAGTTGTTGGTCGTTCAACTGCGTAACTTGCATAACTAAATAATTTTAGTGTAATGGGACTCTGACTAATTATTTAGTGTAAAAGTTACGATCGATAATCAACAATTTTTGGTTAACAAATGAGCGTGTGAAATGAAATTTGTTATTTCGTTACGTCAAAGATAGAAGTAAGTCTGACAACCACCAAACATGAAGGTATATTTTTTTAATATTTTAACACAAGATTAACCCCTACAATGAAATAATATGCCGGGCGTCTTTATAATTCTCATATTAAAACGTTGGTTTATAGCGTATTTAATAAAATAATTTCACACAACTTCGTTTTTGACAAATTTTTGTTTTCAACCCGGGATTTTGCCATATCATTGCCATTTTAACATATAAAATCTTTATATCTAAACTCATCCAAGTATGATCCACATTCGATTTCGCGAGCTCCTGCGTTGTTTTTGGCTACTATGCCTGCTTGTGCCGGGCTTTACGCTTGTTCAAGCGCAAGAAGATTTCTACAACAGTTACTCTTTTTCGCGAGCGGATACCTTGCGGGGAATGCTCCGCCCCGAACGCACCTGCTACGACGTGTACTACTACGATTTGTTTGTCCGGGTACAAGTCGATCGTCAATGGATTGAAGGATACGTTGATATATACTATAAGGCGTTGGCTGATTTTTCGACCCTCCAACTTGATCTGTACGCCAATATGGCTATTGAAAAGGTCACATCCGGCGAAAAGAAGCTGAACTTCCGGCGCCAGGGCGATGCTTTTTTTGTGCAGTTTGAAAATACACAGCCTAAAGGCAGCACCGGCCAATTGCGCGTATATTATTTCGGCGCACCTCGCGTGGCAAAAAATCCACCCTGGGACGGCGGTTTTGTGTGGAGCACTGACGACAAGGGCAACCCCTGGGTGGGCGTAGCCTGCGAGGGCGACGGCGCCAGCCTGTGGTGGCCCAACAAAGACCACCTGTCTGACGAACCCGACAGCATGTCCATACGCATCTCCGTGCCTGCCGGGCTTACCTGCGTAGCCAACGGCAACTTGCGGCAAACGGCGCCCGACGGCGACATGCAGCGCTTCGACTGGTTTGTCTCCTACCCCATCAACAACTACAATGTCACGATCAATATTGCCAAATACGCCCACTTAGAGGATGTATACCAGGCTGCAGACGGGGAAAAACTCGCCCTCGATTATTACGTGTTGGCCTACAACAAAGATAAAGCCGCCTCGCATTTCAAACAGGTGCAGCAGGTACTCGCTGCTTTCGAACACTATTTTGGCAAATATCCTTTCTGGCGCGACGGATTTGCACTTGTTGAAACACCTTACCTGGGCATGGAGCACCAGAGTGCAATAGCTTATGGCAACCAATACATGCGTGGCTACCTGGGCGGCATGATCCCGCCCGATATGGATTGGGATTACATCATCGTGCATGAAACAGGTCACGAATATTTCGGCAACAGCGTAAGTTGCAACGATATAGCGGAAATGTGGATCCACGAATCTTTTACTACTTATATGGAAGCTCTGTATGTGGAGTATGCCTATAGCTACGCCGATGCCATCAGGTATCTCAACAGTCAGCGCCCTTTTATCCGCAACCAGGAACCCATACTCGGTCCGATGGGGGTAAATTTTGACAACTGGCAAGGCAGCGACCACTATTACAAAGGAGCATGGATGCTGCACAGTTTGCGCCACGCTATCGGCAATGATGAACAATGGTGGGCCTTACTAAAAGAATTTTACAGCCGGTCCAGCTATTCTAATGTGACGACCACCGACTTCATCACGTTCGTAAATAAGTTTACGGGTACAAATTTCAGTCCGTTTTTTGAGCAGTACCTCACCTACCCTGGCATTCCGGTTTTTCAATACCAGCTCCAACAAAAAGAAGATGGTCTCAAGCTGCGTTATCGCTGGAAATGCGACGTGCCAGGTTTTGACATGCCCATGCAGGTGGGCGACCCTGCCCGCTATACGCAGATTCAACCCATCACTGGCGAATGGAGAGAAATAGTATTGGAAGGCATGAAAATCAAGGATTTCCGAGTGGCGACAGAATTATTTTATGTCAAGAAACAAGAACTGAAGCAGGACAAAGACAACTAACTGTGTGAAATGTCTTTGCCAGGACGTTCTGGATTCAATGGGGTCTTTACTTTTGTTGTATTGCTACTTAAGCTGATATTCAATTTAAGGAATAATATCTGATCTTATTTTACATTGGCCCAGCTTTTCAGCAATAACTTTCCTGTTATATACCGAGGGCGGGCAGGTGGCAAATGCTACCTGTCCGCCCTTCTTTATTCCTTGAAAAGCGGAAATTCCTCCAGTTCCATCACGCGTTTGGCTTGTCGCAGGTGTCTTTCCTCGTGGTTAGTAAGAATTTGGCAAGCGTCATGAAGGCTATACGTAATAAAAGAACTGGCGGGAGAAGACATTATAGTACGGCGGTGATCAACAGCATCAATTTCATGCAAATATTTAATAAGCAACTGATTGTGCGTAACAAACTCTGCTACGATTGTGGACGGCACCTCGCTTCGTTGGGGAATGAACACAGCGGGAGCTGACAGCTTCTGCCGAGGGTCGGGGGTGATGGTACGCAATAGCATATAGCCACACAGTAGGGGCCAACCCGGCAGCGATTCCCATAGCGTTTTAGGTTTGACGCCGCGGGTCATCTGCTCGAATTGCGGAAAATAGGTAGAATTTGAGACGATAAGATGGTCGAGGCACTGGCCTATACTCCACTTTTCGCGATTGAGTTTCCAGTTGAGTTGTTCGTTGCTGAGGTTACCGAAAGTATCCTCGGCCTCCTGACTCACCTTCTCGATACGCCGTATTAGTCCTTGTAAATATGGGTTATTCATTTTGGTGTAAATGGTTCAAATCAAAGATATTATTTTTCGGCAATCAGCCAAGATTTTTGGGGCGTTTTTGTAACCAATTACCTTCGTTGAGCAATATCCAGTTGCCATCGACATCCAGGTAAGCGCCTTCTGGAAAAACGCTCAAAAACGAGTTGTGATAGAAATCGCGGGTTTGCTGGATATCGGCGGGAGAGACGGCCAGGCGGTTGAAAAGCAAGAGGCCACCTGGCGAGAGCAATACACGGAGTTGCCCAAGAAAATCGGGTGTTTCAAAGATATCCGGAACTTTATCATCTTCGAAAATATCCACACAGATCAGGTCATAGGTAAAATCGGCCGGATCGCTTTGCATAATATATGTAAACGCATCTGCACAAATAAGCTGGATGTTGGATTGCAACGTAGGCAACGTATAGCGGCTGGCCAGGTCAATCACGGCTTCGTCGGCCTCTATGGCTGTATAATAATAATTCCGGTTCAGCTTATGCTCTAAAATAACAGGAATGCTTCCCAGTCCAAAACCCAGTATGAGCACTTCTCTGCCGGGCAATTCGTCGAGCGGAACCCGCTGAAAAGCTTTTACAAAATTATCGTATAAATCGCCATAAGAATACACGGCATTGGCCGTACTGAGCTGATAACGCCCGTTTTTCAGGCTCACATACAGGTGCGGGTTGAGCTCGCTGGATGCGCTTTCCACGTGCCATTCCCACAAATAACTCAGCCATTTTTTCCAAAGAGGTGGTTCCATGTCTTTGTTAATGTGCTGATGTGCTAATTTGCTGATGTGCTAATTTGCTAATTTGCTGATGTGTATAGGTTTATAAGTTTATAAATATAAATTATCAGCACATTAACCCATTAACACATGTCGTGCGCATTAGAGTGTTAGACAAACAAACGCAATAAAGATCGATATACAATCAGTTCATTGACAATTAGGACAAATTGAGGTTCCAGAGATTGTCTTTTGAAATCCTGGAGTTAAAAGCTACGACCAATTCGCCGTTTGGAGCAAATGCCTCCCATTGGTTGGTGTGTGCGTTGAGCTTGAGACTAAGTCGTTTATGGGCATACGTGATTTTTATTTGGATCCTTTGCCCCCAATGCGAGAACTGACCATGACTAGATACTTCTCGCTCCCATCGACCCTGAGCTACAAAATCGATGGCACGTTGGACATCAAAGTCTGTTGGGTCAAAAGGTATTGGGCTACGCAACAGGTTGGGGAATACTTCTGCCCGTGTTTTGAGGTTCAGCCGGGATACCCTGTATTTGGTATTGTGAAAATCCACCTCCCGATCCAATCGCTGCTGCAATTCCTGGGTATTGGCACATTTACGCCATTCCGTCCAGTTAGACAGCACGCCCTGCATGCGTTCCACTTTGGCATTGTCTTGAGGCACTCGTACCCTGTTGAAGATAACCTTTATACCCAATGCAACCAACCACAAAGCAAGAACAGGTATGGTTTCCCGACGCGGATCGCCCAGTGGTCTGCCATTATCTACCTTGATGGCTCGTGGTAGACCTACTGTGGTAAATGCCTCAAGCAGTACTTGTTGTACTTGTTCTACCGCCACTTCACAGATTTTCTTGAGGGGGGAAAACCTTGGGTTTGATAATCCCGCCACTACGCTCGTCCGTGATGTTAAGCCAACAGTTCTTGCAGCCATCCAAGGTGGGCATTTCCTCTTTGGCATCTACTTGCCAGACCTCATGCACCGCCTTGGCCCATTGTCTTTCGCTCTGAGGAGGCTTGCTGCGTCTGCAATTCTGACCGTTGTACACAAACCACTGCTGCATCGTCCGGGTTGGTGGAACCTCCAAGTTCGGGCGTAGCATTAGCAACTCCGCACGAATTTTTTCCGCCCCCCATTGCGGATGCCAAGTCTTGAAACAGCGCACTGCTCGATAAACAAGGTCACCGCGCACATCTCGCCGCCGTTTGCCGCAGTTGGCATACCTCGGCGTGAGGCCTTCTGTTCCCCTTTGGGCATACCGCGCGCACAGCGCTTGAACGGTACCATAACTCATTTTGTGCTCTGCGCACAGCTCTACAAGTGTTTTGCCGGCTTGACGCGATTCTATTATTTGAAGGCGCAAGCCCATTGATTTTGCTCCTCCCATTTTGTCCTAATTTCAATGAACTACAAAAGTATCTATTTCTTTTTTGCGTTTTTTGTATCTAACACTCTAATGCGCACGACA
>JAEUUQ010000055.1 GCA_016787505.1 Saprospiraceae bacterium
TTTAAAAACCTGGATGACGTCTTCTACGCGCTTTACTTTGCGGAAGTTTGAGGTATGCAACAAAATGCGCTCGCCGTTGGGGGCGATAGCTTTTTTGAAGTGATCTTTATCTATTTTTTTAAAACGCGAAAAGTCGATAAAGTTATAGATCACCCGAATCTCCTTCTGGATATTGAATAAGTCGAGGGTCTGTTGTTTCAGGTTTTCGGAAACGGCCGTAACGCCGTCGGACTTATTGATAGAAAACTCCACCACGGGGGCAAAGGCCTTGTTGGCGCCAACCAACGTAATGTCAGTGCCGTGGAGGGTAGTGACCACAGGTACATAACGCCCCTGGGTAAGCAAAATTTTCTTGGCCATATAAGCCACCGTAGCATGCGGGATGGCATAGTGCACGTGGAGAATATCCAGTTTTTCAAATTTGACCACGTCGACGAGCTTGCTGGTCAGGGCAGTATCGTAGGGGGCGTATTCGAAAAGCGGGTAATCTTCGCCGGAGACTTCGTGGTAATACACGTTTTCCTGGAAAGTGCTCAAGCGGGCAGGGCGGCGATAGGTGATAAAGTGAACTTCGTGGCCGCGGTCGGCCAGGCCCAATCCCAACTCGGTGGCTACTACGCCGCTACCTCCATAAGTGGGATAACACACGATACCTATTTTCATGCGAAACATTGATTTGTGGTCCGTATGGTGGGGCGGTAGGGGCGAGGGTAAACCTCGCCCCTACCTCGCCCCACCATACATATAATAATATTAGACCACAAATGGTTGAGGCGGGAAGATTAATCCATTTTCACCAACTTGGCCGTCTTCACTTCATTATCGACAGCGATCTGTACCAAATAGATGCCATTGGCGTATTGGCTCAGGTCGAGTTGATACTGCGCACTGGTCACATTGCGTTCGAACGCTTGCATCAGGGGTTGTCCCAGTAGGTTGACCACCTGGATGCGTGCGTCAACGGCGCTGCGGAATGCGACATTGAGTTGTGTAAGGCCGGTAGTTGGATTGGGCATCACATCGATTTGGCCGATTTGATCGGCGATATCGTCGGTTCCGACTGCTATACCCACTTCTACTTCTACCACATCCTGGCAGCCAACGGCATCGGTTATCGTCACGGTGTAGGTACCCACGCCGAGCAGTATAGCCGTAGCAGCGCTTTGGCCGTCGCTCCACTCGTATGTATAAGGCGCTACGCCTGATCCGGGGATAACGGTGGCGATACCGTTTTGAGCTACGGGGCTGCTTGCGCCTGTTACATCGGCGGTGACGTCAAACGAAGCGGGGCAGCGTTTGATGTTGATATTATCGATATCGAGATAATAGTCGCCGGAGCTCCAGGTAGCGCGGAATCTAACCACGATGGCCTGTCCGGCATAGTCGTCGAGCGGCAGCGAGATACGGCGCAACTGGTTGGAGGTGATATGGTTAGTACTGTTGATATTCAGAATAGTGGTAAAGCTCTGGCCGCAGTTGGTAGAAATTTCAATGTAAAACTGTTCACCGGTGCTAAGCGTGGTAGCTGTTTGACCATTGCCGGAGAAATCCACAAAGCGGTAGTCGAAGAGCAGGGAGTCGCCTATTGCGATAGCGCCGATAGCGGGCGTGCTGGCCTGGAAGACCTGGTCGGCCGTCCAGAGGTTATCGGCCATTACGAAAGACACATTGCTGTGGAAGTTCGTGATTTGCACGTCGGTATCGATGGTCCAGCCGGCGGGAAACACAGCGCCTTCGAAGTTTTCAGAGAATGGCACGCTGCGTGCAGAGGCGAAGCTGGTGCTGGTGGTGTCGTTGGCCACAAATTGTTCGCCGGCCAGAGAAGTCCACACCACGATTTCGTAGACATCGGGCACGCTCGAGTTGAAAGGCGTGGTAAAGGTATAATTGACAAACTGCCCTGCGTCTACGGAGAGGCTGCCCACGTTTTCGATAACGGGAGCGCCGCCGTTTATTTGGTAACCGACGTCGAAGCCCGTTTGTGTTAGCTGGCCGTTGTTGAAAACCCGGATGGTCACCTGGTCGGTGGCCGAGCCGCAGCTGGTATTGGCATTGCTGGCGCCGATAGCTGAGAGGTCATTAGCTTGGGGTTCGGCGATAAACACGTTATCAACGCCCATTCCTTCGTATACCACGGAGAAGTCAGTGGATAATACAAAGCGGAGGCGTACCGAAGATTGGCCGGCGGTGCCGGTCAGGATATTGGAGGCGGTAACCCAGCCGCTGAAGCCGCCGGTGCCGTCCCACCAGTTGTTCAAATTGTCATTATACCAGTTGATGCCGGTGCCGAAAGCGCCAACTTTGGTCCAGTTTTGACCACCGTCGATACTGGATTCCAGCCAGGCTTCGTCGCAACAGGATTCCACCTCAAAAAACAACGAAAAATTGATTTTAGGGTCGGAAGCCAGCGAGCTGAAATCGAGGCAAGGGGAAACGAGGTATGACAATTCGCTATTGTTATAAGTTCCATCGAGATTGGTGACCCAAGCGTATTCGCCGCTGGCGGCAGAGTTGATTAAAGTGCCGGCGGGGATGCCAAATTCCCAGGTAGAATTTTGGCCGTAGTCGGCGGCGGTCCAGCCTCCTGAGTCTTCTTCAAAATTGATGAAATAAGGATATTCGGCAACAGTGGGAATATTGTAAAGTGTGAGGTAAGTCGTATCGTTGCTCAAATCGCTATCGCCGTCGAGTTCGGTCCACACCGCGATCACATATTGGCCGGGTTCTGACAAGTTGACCGTTTGTTCGAATTCGAGATTGGCGATACTGTCTTTGCCTAATACGCCGGTATAAAAGCCGTCGAGCGGTTGATTGATATTTACGGGATTGCCGTTCACGCTCATATTGATGGTAATCAGCGATTGCGGGTTGCCCCCGAAATTTTGTATTTCAAAGCCGATGATTTCCGAAGCGCCTAGTCCACATTGAGTAGGAGGGCCCGTTACTGAGATCACGCCTACGTCGTTGGCCCAGAGAGTGTGAAAATCAAATGGCCCGATAATCGTACTCGTATCGCCGTTTTCGCAAACGACCGACAAATAAAACTGGTAGGCCGTATGCTGTTGCAAGCCGTTGATGCGGGTGTCGCTTTCGCCCGTAACGGCTAATACGCTGCCCGTACCTTGGGCAAACCCGGCGGTATCGTATTCGATCACATACGTGCCGTTGGGGTCGGAGGGTAGCCAGCTGATATCCGTATAGAAGGCTCTCACATCATCGATGGAAACACCCGATAGCGGCGGAATGGGACAGCTTGGGCAACTGGAAGTGAAGTTAAAAGCCTGACCGACAAATGGGTAGGGGCCATCGTTAAAAACAAGCAACCCATCGGCATCGTACAGAAAATACGTGACTTCGTTTTCATAGAATCCTGGAGAATAGTTCAGTACAATCGCTGATCCGCCGGCAACCGGAATATTAAACGAGTTACTGTAGCCGTCGTCGGCAATGTTGTCAAGCGTAAACTGGGTTGGAACGCCATCGATCGTAATCGTCAGTACGGAGCCGTTCCAGCCGTCTCCAAAACTGTCGAATAGATCCAATCTATATTCACACGACAACTGGGCAAAAGCCCCTGTTGCCATGCCCATTGAGATAAGCCATAGTGCCAGTGTAGAGATTTTCTTCATAAAAGTAAGATTTTTAGTGCTTTGCGATAAATCGCCGTAAAAAACTAAGGGCATTGAGGCTATAAAATTAATAAAAATTCGCAACCTGCCTGCTCGAGTACTTGCGTATAGCGGCAAACAGCGGTAATATTCGTCGCCAAACTTACATTTTTGTTAAACATTTTGGCCTGTATCCTGTTGAGCATTTGTTAAAACATTAGTATAAATCCTTTTATAGTGGCGGTTTATTCCATAAAAGACCTGGAAAAGTTATCTGGCATCAAGGCTCACACCCTACGGATATGGGAGCAACGTTATGGTATTATTACGCCCAAAAGGACCAAAACTAACATCCGCTTTTTTGAAGACGAAGACCTGAAGCTCATCCTGAATATTGCGCTGCTGAATAAAAACGGCGTCAAAATCTCCAAAATCGCCAGGATGGACAAATCGGAAATTGCGGGCAAGGTGGCCACGATTTCCGAAGTCAATTTCGAGCACAGCACCCAACTCGATGCGCTCACGATCTCCATGATCGAAATGGACGAGTATAAGTTCGACCGCATTATTACCACCAATATTCACCAGCTTGGTTTCGAACGCACGATGCTGGAGGTCATCTATCCGTTCCTCGAGAAGTTGAGCATCTTGTGGCTCACCGGGTCTATCACCCCCGTACAGGAAAACTTCATCAGCTACCTCATCCGCCAAAAGCTGATCGTAGCTATCGACCACGAACCCCTGGTGTCGGGCAAACACACAAAGAAATTTATCATTTACCTGCCCGAAGGTGAAAAACAGGAGTTGAGCCTGCTATTTATGCATTATCTGCTTAAATCGCGGCGCAACCACGTGATTTACCTCGGCCAGGATATTTCGGTGGCCGATCTGGGGGATGCCTGCCATATCCACCAGCCCGATTATATTTTTACGATGATTTCGGAAACGTTTGCAAAGGAGTCGGTACAACGCTACGTAGACCGCCTTGCGCAGACTTTCCCTCAGTATAATATTTTGCTGTCGGGCTACCAGGTGGTATCCCAAAACGTGAAGCCCCCCGCCAACGTGCAAATCCTGAAAAGTCTGGACCAGGCTATCTATTTTCTTTCCCATTTCGGCGAAAACGGCTCCAACGGGCAATAACATTCCTTTTTTACAAAAAACACACTAAGGCGGCCTCAGGAGCTGAGGCCGCCTCGTGTAAGAAAGCGACTTTTGTTTGCAGGAAAGATGAGCTGCTGAGAGAAAATGACAGCAAACATCTTGCGTTTGACAGGGCAAAGATGACAAGCAGAGGTTAATTGAAGGTGAAGGAAAGGTCAAGTTTCTGTTATGTTTCTCCGTTCTCTGTTCTCCGTTCTCGGTTCTCCGTTCTCTTTGAAATTTACGTGAGATTTAATATATTTACAACTGATAACAGATAACCGACAACAGAGAACCTACAACCGCCCATGCTACAGCAAACCCGCATCCCTACGTCTTTTGGCTGTTTTGAAATTGCAGGCAGCGAATTAGGCATCACCAGGGTAAACAAGGTGGAAGGCGATTCGTGCCCGGGTGGCGCGGTGCCGGAGTTGTTGCGGGAGTGCGCGAGCCAGCTCGAAGAATACTTCAGCGGGCAGCGGCGCGAGTTTGATCTCAAGCTGGACTGGGGCGGCGCCCCCGATTTTTATAAATCCGTATGGGAGCAACTACTCCTCATTCCCTACGGCCATACCACCTCTTATTCGGCTATCGCTGAACAAATAGGGCACCCCGATGCCGTGCGTGCGGTAGGGCTGGCCAACCGCAACAATCCTATTGCCATCATCGTGCCCTGCCACCGGGTCATTGGCAAAAGCGGCGACCTGCAGGGATACTTCTACGGCCTCGATATGAAGCGGCGATTGCTGGAGTTGGAAAACCCCAAGAGCTTTGCGCGGCAAGGAAATTTATTTACATAATAAAACTTTTATCCCGCTTTCGCGCAAAACGAAATTCTGTAATCTCAATTCGTTACCCTATCCCTATTTGCAATCTTCCGGCGGCAGCTTTTTTTTTGCGGAACCCCGATCGCTTCCAGCTCAATAAGGGATGTGTATAAAGTCAATTTTCTTTTGATAATCAATCACAAAAGCCTATCTTTGCAGCGTTTTTTAACAACCCTATCATCATACGATCAAATTCGGCATATATGGCTAATATCGGTCACATTAAGCAGAT
>JAEUUQ010000065.1 GCA_016787505.1 Saprospiraceae bacterium
GTTTCTTCCATGTCTTTGCGACAAGCCGCAAAACCCAACACGAGGAGTAAGTACAAAAACAACTTTTTCATGCAGTTCGGATTTAATCTGAAAAAATGTGGTCAACAGGCCTGTCAACGGATTTCAAAGACTAAACCGGAATGGGCGGGGATTCGCTGCATGAGAGGGGAAGGATAAATTTGCGCCATATAGTCTTGCCAGTTCCATTTTTATTGTTATTTTTGAATCGCATACCACCACACATTTTCAATAAATAAAAACTACCGCTGAGACAGAGAGGCTTCCCTAAGGTTGTCAACAAATTATTAAA
The DNA here is from genome assembly GCA_016787505.1 of Saprospiraceae bacterium. Classification (GTDB taxonomy): domain Bacteria; phylum Bacteroidota; class Bacteroidia; order Chitinophagales; family Saprospiraceae; genus JABWBR01. The sequence continues at coordinate 311 of JAEUUQ010000065.1, forward strand.
AACCCTATAGAACCTATGGCGCTCGCTACTGGTACCCGCATTACCCTCCGTGGAGAAGATTTTCTGGTTTCCGATGTAAAGGGAAACCAAGACACCGGTTACATTATCGAAGCCCAGGGCATCAGCGAACTCGTGAGAGGCAAGCGATTTCAATTTGATACCAACCTGGATACCTACGAAGTACTGCACCCGGCCAATGCCCGGCTGGTGGCAGATACGGAGGCCGGATACCGGCGTACCAAGTTATTCCTCGAAACACAGCTGCGCAATGCCGCGTCTACTTCCACCAAAATCACCATTGCCCAAAAAGGCGCCTTCAACCTGGCCGAATACCAATTGACGCCCACCCTGAAGGCGTTGCAACTGCCCCGCCCCCGCATCCTTATCGCCGACGGCGTGGGACTGGGGAAAACCATCGAAGTGGGTATTTTCCTTGCGGAAATGATCAAACGGGGCAAAGGCGACCGAATCCTGGTGCTGGCCCTCAAGTCAATCCTCGGCCAATTCCAGCAGGAAATCTGGAACCGCTTCGCCATTCCACTGGTGCGCCTCGACTCGGTGGGAATTGCCAATATCAAAGCAGAATTGCCCACCAATAAAAACCCTTTCGACTACTACGACAAGACGATCATTTCTATCGATACGCTCAAAAACAACGCCAAATTCCGACACTATATCGAAAAATCGCGCTGGGATGTGATCGTGATAGATGAATGCCACACGGTAGCCAATGCGTCGAGCCAGCGGGGCGACCTAGCGCAGTTCCTGGCTACCAAATGCGAGGCGCTGGTACTTACTTCCGCCACCCCTCACAATGGGCGAAAGGAAAGTTTTGCCAACCTCATTACGATGATCGAACCTACGGCCATTCCCCGCTCCGGCAATTATGGCAAAGCTGAGGTAGAACCCTACTACGTGCGCCGCTTTAAAAACGATATCGCCGATGACGCGGTGCGGGCCCATTTCCAGGACCGCCAGGTGGTACCCCTGGCCGCCAGGCTCCTGCCCGAAGAAGAGGACTTTCTGCGATTTCAGCAAACCCTGAAAGTGCGCGCACTCCAGGAAAAAACCGGCGGCAAACCCGACAACGACCTGCTCTTTTCTATCGGACTTTTTAAAGCCTACCTCTCCTCGCCCGAAGCCGCACTGGCTACCGTGCGCAACCGCATCCGGCGGGTGCAGGAAAAAACAACACTTTCTGCCGATATGCAGGACAACCTCGATCTACTCCGCGAAGCCGAGGGCCTAATCCTCCAGGTTATCGAAAAAGGCAGCGACGCCAAATACCTCCGCCTGCGCGACACCCTCCAATCCCTCAAATGGAAAGGACGCCGCAGCGACGAGCGCATTGTCATTTTTGCAGAACGCATCGATACTCTCGCCGCCCTTCGTAAAAAACTAATACAGGATTTCGAACTACCCGACTTTGCCGTCGTGGACTTCCACGGCGGGCTCAACGACGTACAACAACAAGATATCGTAGAGAGCTTCGGCAAGCAGGACAGCGATATCCGCGTGCTGCTCAGCTCTGATGCCGGCGCCATGGGCGTCAACCTCCACTACTTCTGCCACCGCATGTTCAACTACGATATCCCCTGGTCGCTGATCACCCTCGAACAACGCAACGGCCGCATCGACCGCTACGGACAGCAGCAAACGCCCTTTATCTATTACCTGGTGGCCAAAAGCGAAAGCCCCGGGCTGAAAACCGACCTCTATATCCTCGAAAAACTCACCGAAAAAGAAGAAGAAGTGTATAAAACCCTCGGCGATGCCGGCTCGGTAATGCACCTCTACGACCCTCAAAAAGAAGAAGAATTGACCACCCGCGCCCTCCTCAGTGGCGATACCGCTTTCCTCGACAAAACCCCTGAAGATAACGGCGATTTCGATTTTACTACGCTTTTCGCCGACGAGGAAGAAACCACAGCAGCGACCGTCACTGATCAACCCCTGGATGAAGAAGCATCGTTTTATGCCAATGATTTTGACTTTTATTCGAGCCTGGTCGACTACCTCCAATCCAGGAATATCCTCGGGCGACACCAGGCAGAAAAAGGCGTAGACGGCCTGCTCGAAATCGTGAACGACCGCGAGCTCAACCAGATCCTCTACGACCTGCCCCCGGAAGCCAAACCCAAAATAGGCGATACCTTCCAACTCAGCACCGACAAGCGGTTGGTGCAAGACGCCATCGCCGAAGCCCGCAAACGCAAGGGCGAATGGGCCAAATTCCAGCCGCTCTACGACCTGCACCCCATAGCCCGCAACCTGATGACCCGCCTCGAAGCCAACGTGGACAAAGGCGTGGCCCTCGTGGCCCGCACCCGGCTGATTCCCCCCGGCCTGCGGTATTATATCTTCCACGGTCAGGTAGCCAATAATCTCGGCCAACCCGTTTTGTCGGAGTTCTTCGCCATCGGCCTCGACGAAGAAGGCGGACTGGCAGAACGCCCCACCCGCTTAAGCGATTTTTTAAAAAAATACCAACTCACCCAACCCCTCTTTACAGAAGAAATTACCGAGGCCTACCTCGAAAGCCTGAAATCTACCCTGCCCGACGCCATCGAATACGCCCAGGAGTTTTTTATGAAACAAGAACAAACTTCCCTCCAAATTGCCATGGAAATCAAACAGCGGAATTACGAAAAACACGTAAGCAACTGGGCAACCCAGGCAAAAGAACAACTCGAAATAGATTACCAGGATAAAACCGATGTGGTGTTCCTGCGCCAACGAAAAGAACACGCCATTCGGAAAATTGATACGATTTTACACGATCAATCCCAATTTGTGAAAGACCTTACCTCGCTCAATAATGATGCCTACCTCAAGCTGCTGGCGGTGTTTTGGGAGGGAGAGAGGGAGTGAGGGGGTGAGGGGGCGATTTTTTTTGTACAGACGCAAAATTTTGCGTCTCTGCCTAACAAAAAAATACCAACGTGCTGCGCTTTATCCAAAATATCGGCGACTACTTCGCTTCCAATTACTTCGACGAGGACTTCCTGCGGAAGGTAACCGACAAATCGGGGTATGCCGCCGACGACCTCAAAGCCTTCAACAGCCGCCTCCACGCCCTCAAAGACCGCTACTACCGCTACAAACAAGAATACCTCGAGGGCCGCCTGCGCGACAAAGACCGCGTGACCCTCACCCACCGCTGGCATCGCCAACTGTTGGAAGCCCTCGGCTACAACCCCCAACACGCCTACGACGACTGGATATACTTCGACAAAAAACAGGTGGCGCCCGTGTGCCTGCAACTCTTCCGCGGCGACCAACCCCACCTGTTGGTGATGGAAATGCAATCGATGATCGCCGCCGGCGAAACCGACCCGCCCGGCATCTTCGAGCAAGTGTACGACGTAAAACTATGGGAGCAGGTATTCCACACCCCCGAAGGCACAGAACTCACCCCCGACGTGCTCAATGAAGCCATCTCGGAAATCTTTCTGCTCGAACAAGAGCGCCGGCCCCAATACATCCTCCTGCTCGGCGGAAATACCGCGTACCTGCTCCACTACGAAAAATGGTTTCGCGGAAGCTACCTCCTGTTCTCCCTCGAAGAACTCTTCGAACAAGCTACCGCCCCCCGCGACCGCGACTACTACGCGCTGTTTTATTTCCTCACGGGCAAAGATTTCCTAGCCCCCGGCGCCGATATCATCCTCATGGAGCAACTCGACGAGGACAGCCACAAAAGCGCCTACGCCGTCACCCAAGACCTCAAAGAAGGCGTGGAAAAAGCCGTGGAAGCCCTCGCCAACGAAGCCGTGTGGTATTTAGAAAAAAATAACCAACTACCCGATAGCCTCGACGAACACTTCGCCCAGCATCTCAAAGACGACTGCCTCACCATGGTGTACCGCCTGCTGTTCGTCTTTTACGCCGAAAGCCGCCCCGACCTCGACATACTGCCCACCGGCGACGCCGTGTACCAGCGGGGGTATAGCCTCGATATGCTGCGCGACCTGGAGCAGGCCCCCCTGCTTTCCGACCACGCCCGCCACAGCTATTTTTTTGACGAAAGTCTGAAAAAATTATTCGCCCTGCTCAGCGGCGGCTACCGCGAACAGACCACCGACGGCGAATATACCCGCTCGTTCCGCCTGCGCCGCCTCGACAGCCCCCTCTTTAACGACGCCAACCTGCACCTGCTGCACGCCGTGCGCTTCCGCAATATCGTGTGGCAGGATATTATACAACAACTCAGCCTCTCCAAAAAACAACGCGGCAAAACCCGAGGCCGCATCTCCTACGCCAACCTCGGCATCAACCAGCTCGGCAGCGTGTACGAAAGCCTGCTGGCCTACCGCGGCTTTTTTGCCGAACAAGACTACATCGAAGTGCACCCCGCAGGCAAACCCGGCGAAACCCGCTACCTCACCCCCCGCAGCCGCCTCGACGAATTTAAAGCCGACGAGGTGCTGCGCGACGACGAAGGCAAAATGGTCATACATCCCCGGGGCCGCTTTATCTACCGCCTCAGCGGCCGCGACCGCCAGAAATCGGCCAGCTACTATACCCCCGAAGTGCTCACCCGCACTACCGTAAAATATACCCTCAAACCCCTGCTCGAAAAACTCGAACAGGGCGAGATGAAAGCCCTCGACCTGCTCGACCTCAAAATACTCGAACCCGCTATGGGCGCCGCAGCCTTCCACAACGAGGCCGTAAACCAACTCGCCGCCGCCTACCTCGACGCCCGGCAGCGCGAACTGGGCCGCCGCGTGCCCCCTGCCCATTACCAGGAAGAACTCCAAAAAGTAAAAGCCTGGATCGCTACCCACAACGTATACGGCGTAGACCTCAACCCCACCGCCGTAGAACTCGGCAAACTCAGCCTCTGGCTCAACGTGATACACCGCGATATGGAAACCCCCTTCTTCGGCTACCGCCTCGGTGTGGGCAACGCCGTGGTAGGCGCCTGGCTGAAGGTGTATGACAAAAAAGACCTGATATTCGAACCCCTCGACAAAAGCGGCAAGAAATTCAAGGAGAAAAAATGGTGGCAACAAGCCCCCAAACCCCTCAGCTTCTCCGCTACTAAAATAAACCGCAAGCCCAGCGAGATTTATCACTTCCTGCTGCCCGACGCCCACATGGCGCCCGCCGCCGGTATCAAAATACTCAAAGACGAATACCCCGCCGAAGCCAAAGCCGCCAAAGAATGGCTCAGCGACTTCTGCCTGCCTATACGCGAACAGGAGTTCCGCCAACTGCAAGCCATCAGCGACCGCATCGATGAACTACTGGCACAACACTACCAGTTCCAACGCCAGGTAGACGCCTGCACCCGCAGCAAAATCAGCATCTTCGGCGGCGTGGAAAACCAGGAACAATGCGAGCTGAACCTGAACAACTACGAAGAAAAAGAACGCCTCATCGAACAGCGCAACCGCCACAACGCCCCCTATTTTAAACTCAAAATGGTGATGGACTACTGGTGCAGCCTCTGGTGCTGGGATGTGCGCCACGCGGCCGACCTGCCCAACCGCGCAGAGTTTATCGGCGATATCTCCAAAATTCTCGAACTCGACCTGGAGGCCGCCCTCAGCGGCGAAGAACCCACCGCGCCCGGCGACTTTGCCCGCCCCCAGCAAGCCTCGCTTTTCAACGAACCCCGCCAACTCAGCCTGCAAAGCTACCGCCGCCCCGAAGCCCAGCAGGTGACGCTCGACGCCATTACCCGCTATAAAGACAGCGCCACTCTCTTCCGCGACGAACAACTGCTGCGCGTGCGCCAATACGCCCAACACTACCGCTTTTTTCACTACCAACTGGAATTTATAGAGGTGTTCCACGAACGCGGCGGCTTCGACGTGGCCGTGGGCAACCCGCCCTGGCTCAAGATCTCTTTTGAGGAAAAAGGCATTATCTCCGAAAAATTTCCGGAAGTGGACATCCGCAATACCTCCGCCAGCGAGGTGCGCCGCCTCCAACACACTTTTTTGGAAAACGAAAACCTCAAAACTGCCTACTTCGACGAATATACCGATACGGAAAGTACTTCGGTGTTTATGAACGCCCCCCAAAATTACCCCCTGCTGCAAGGCCAGCAAACTAACCTCTATAAGTGCATTATCGAAAACGGATTCCAATGGATTAACCCCGGCGGCTACCTCGGACTACTCCACCCGGAAGGGGTGTACGACGACCCGAAGGGACAATCACTAAGGAAAGACATATATACAAGACTCAGATACCATTTTGAGCATAAGAATGGATTATTTTTATTTAAAGAAGTACACGATCAGGTAATATTCAGTATTAATATTTATTCAGGTACAAAAACTGACCCATCCTTTTTTTTAATCAATAATTTATTCCATCCTTCAACAATAGACGGATGTTTCATACACGATGGGAATGGGATAATAGGAGGAATAAAAACGAAAGATGGTGATGGCAAATACACCTGGAACACCCACCCCCATCGCGACCGGATCGTACATATCGGGGAAAAACAACTCCGCATCCTCGCCAAAACCTTTGAAAACTCCGACGACTGGGAGGCCGCCAAACTCGTGAGCATCCACTCGCGGCAGATATTGGACGTGCTGGAAAAACTGAGCGCCTTCCCGACCAAAGTGGAAGACGTGGTGTCGATGACCTCCGAAGGTTTTCACGAAACCAACGCCCAGGACAAAGGCATCATCAAACGCGAAACCGCTTTTCCCGATTACGAGCGCTGCGAACTGATCTACTCCGGCCCGCATTTTTTTGTGGGCAATCCGCTGTACAAAACACCGAGGGCCGTGTGCAGCCTCAACTCCCACTACGACGAAATCGACCTCAGTCGCATCCCCGAAGACTTTGTGCCCCGCACCAACTACAAGCCGGCGGAAGATTTGCTCACCTTCAAAGGGCGCATCGACGGGCTGAAACAAATCGGCACAGATAATAACGGAAAGCCGGTGTATGACCAGTGGATTGATTATTATAAAGTTTGTTTTAGCAAAATGCTGAGTATTGCCGGGGAGCGTACTTTGCAGCCGGCTATTATTCCGCCGAAGGTGTCACATACAAATGGAGTAATTTCAATTATTTTATCAGATGAAGAAAAGCTATTAGAATTACAAGCCTTAACATCCTCAATTTTTCTTGACTTTTTTGTGAAAACAATTGGCAGGGGGAATTTATATGATGATACGCTTAACGGTATTCCATTGGGGATTGACAATCGCTACAAACATAAATTATTCCTCCGCACCCTCCTCCTCAACTGCCTCACGCGTCCTTATGCGCCGTTATGGGAGCGGAATTGGCGGGAGGAGTGGCGGCAAGAGCAGTGGAGTCGGGCAGATGGGCGGTTAAAGGCGTTCAGTGGGTTGAGTGGGCAATGGGCGTGGGGCACGCCCTTGCGCAATGCCTTTGAGCGCCGGCAGGCCTTAGTAGAGATCGACGTACTCACGGCTATGGCCTTGGGGTTGAGTTTACAGGAATTAATCCTCATCTACGAAGTACAATTCCCGGTATTGCAGCAAAACGAAGACGACACCTGGTACGACCGGCGGGGCAACATCGTCTTCACCTGCAGCAAGGGGTTGACGGGCACCGGCGTAGATAGAAAAACCTGGGAGCAGATTCGCGGCTTGTCGGCGGGCGAAACCTACATCCATATAGTAGACCCTGCGCGGTCGGAGTTGTACGGTGGGGAGGAGATCGTGTACGAGGCGCCGTTTGAGCGGTGCGACCGGGTGGGGGATTATGGGAGGGCCTGGGAGTGGTTTGGGGGCGAGGGAGAGAGGGGGTGACTGGGCGACTTTGGGACTGTACGACTATACGACTTTACGATCCAGGCTGTTCGTTGAGCGGAGTCGAAACGAGTATACTATGCGACTTTGGGGACTGGAGCGAGGGAAAAATTGTTAGTGATACAATGTAAATTCGCATAAAACACTTACGCTACATATCGTAGTAAGGAGAAGAGTTACTTTAATAAGTGCCTATGACAGAAGCTGAGTTGAAGTCCTATTTACTAAAACAATACCCACGGGAGAACGAATCCTGCGAGTGGAAAGCATATAATAGCCCCCGTTACGACATCAGTGGGCGGAAAGGTGAAGATGTTATCTCTTATGTTTCGGCCTTTGCTAATTTGGAAGGAGGGCACTTAATCATCGGCATTGCGGATAGAACGGGCGACATAATAGGCATAGGAAATTTTCACGATTACACGCCGGAAAACCTGCCTCCGCGATTGCTTGGCAATTGTACTAATTTGAGTAGCGAGGGTCTTCGGCTAGAGTCTTATCAAACAGAAGACTCGCTCAAGACAGTATGGGTACTGCATGTTCCCAAACACTTGCCCCGTCGACCTGTTTATGCCCACAAAACAGCTTGGCAGCGTAGTGGCGATAACTTAATACTACTTAGACCGGAACGAGAGCGTGCCATTCTTAGTGAGCCACTTTTGACCATTGACGACTGGAGCGGGGAAATTTGTCCGGATGCCACCATAGACGATTTATCAGCCGAAGCCATTGTGAGGGCCCGGAATAACTTTTTAAAAAAATTCCCACATTTAGTTGAAGAAGCTCAGTTTTGGGACGATATCACATTTTTAAACAAAGCGAAAATCACAGTACGCGGCGAGATAACCAGAGCAGCTCTTCTTCTTATTGGTAGACCTGAGAGCACCCATTTTCTATTTCCTGCGCAGGCGCATATTACATGGATATTGAAAGACAAAGACAATATCGAGTTGGACTATGCTCATTTTGGTCCGCCTTTTTTACTCAACGCAGAGGAAGTATTTAGGCGCATCCGCAACCTTAAGTATCGATATATCAGAGATGAAACCACACTATTTCCAGAAGAAGTAGACATGTATGATCCCTTTGTTATACGCGAAGCTCTTCACAACTGCATTGCCCATCAGGATTATACTTTAGCTGGGCGGATCATAGTTGTTGAATTTGCGGACCGGTTGGTTTTTGTCAATTCAGGCCGGTTTATTCCTGGTACTATTGAGGCGGCCATCTATAGTGATGCCCCGGAAACGGCGAGCAGGAACCCCTTTTTAGCTCACGCTATGTTCAATTTGAACATGATAGATACCATTGGGAGTGGCATCAAGCGTATGTTTTATGCCCAGCGGAAACGCTATTTCCCTATGCCGGATTATATAATAGAACCTGAGAAAGTGACTGTTGCTGTGTTGGGTAAAATACTTGACCAGGAATACGTACGATTACTGGCAAATAACCCTGATATATCTCTTCCTGAAATTATATTGCTTGATCAGGTGCAAAAGAAACAACCTATCTCAGAGGAAGGCGCTAAATTACTAAAGCAAAAGGGATACATTGAAGGCAGGAAGCCTAATTTCCACATATCAGCTCGGGTTGCAGTTATCACAGGTAATAAAGCGGATTATATCAGGAATAGAGCTTTTGACGACGACCATTACAAAAAGATGATTACTGATTTCATAGCCAAATTTGGAAGTGCTTCTCGTAAAGATATTGACTATTTAATCCTGGATAAGTTATCCGATGTTTTAAATCATAAGCAAAAACGAAGTAAAGTGGGAAATCTACTTACCTCCTTGCGACAGGAAGGTATAATTAGCAATGAAGGGACATCTGCCAAACCAAAATGGATATTGATACGCGATCGATGAGTTTAAGAGAGTTTAAGAGAGTTTAAGAGAGTTTAAGAGAGTTCAAAGCTCGGATATGTTTATTTTTTAACTTCAATCTACTAATAATCAATATATTGCATTTATTTGCATAAAGAATAATTAAGAGAGTTTAATTCAACTTATACTTCGCGCCGCCATAAATTGGGCATGATCCTGGGTTGGGCGCGAACCCCGCCCAAAGCGGGGCGCAAAGCCGGAAAAGTTATGCCCAACTTGTCCCGTACCGACAGGTCGGGATAACTTGACGGCGTGCGGTATATAACCCCTGTGCTCATGCTTCCCCTCCACCAAGCCTATGAAGTACAAGCCTCCACTTGCGCCATAAGCTCTACCGGCCAGACATGATATGGCCAAAAAATAATTAAAACCCGCCGCAACCTTTTCGAAATTGGCACGTAAACTTGAGTAGTAGACATTGCACGTTAGGATAAGAATATTGGGATGTGGGACTGTGCGCGATAAAAAAATGATTTAATATACAAGTTGTAAAGTATCACATAAAAATATATATAAAACATGAAAAATCTCATTTCAAAATTTATCATTACCACAATAACGATATTCACACTTACCAATTGTGCTTTTCACTATGGTAATTTTCACAATTCGGCGGCATTGAGCAGTGCCAATTTCTACTACATCAAAAAAGATGCGCAGGGTACGGCGACGGCTACTTATGTTTTTGGGTTGATAGGAGGGTTATCATCAACTGCATTGGTGGATCGGGCTAAAAAGGCATTGCTGGCAGCCAATCCGCTAAAAGAAAACCAGGCCTTAGTCAACATTACAGTAGATTGGAAGCGGACATTTGTACTTCCTTTTGCCGTAAACAACCGATGTACCATTACGGCGGATATTGTGCAGTTTAGATAAAATCAATTATTCTATGTTAAATCCATAGTATATGACACGTGCCGTCAAATCATGTGCATGATTTTTCAAGCTTTGTGCCCTGCTTTGGGCAGGACTTGCGCCCAAATTTAGGCCATGCCCAAAATCTGGCGGCGTACGGTATAAGATATTCGACTTAAAGCTATCTTAAAGATGAAAGATTATTAATTACAAAGAAGCATAACTATCACTTTGCAGTATATTTCTGTTTCAATAACGAAAATTGAAGATTATCATGAGTATTTCGGAAGAATTTAATGCGCTTAGGGAAGATAAACGCTACAGTATACCGGCAAAACGGTTAAAAGATCATTTAAAGCCCATTCTCAGTAAATCCGAAATGCTAAAAAAACGGTGGATGTGGGAATTGCTTCAAAATGCAAGCGATCTCTCAGATAGTATTGAAGCAGAATTTGAACTATTAGATGACAAAGTAATTTTTCGCCATAATGGCCCTCCTTTTTCTCTTGAAGAGGCATACAACTTAATTATGCCTGACAGTGGGAAAGATGAAGAAGATGGAGTAGAGAAAAAAAGGAGTATAATTGGCCAGTTCGGCACAGGTTTTATATCTACTCATATATTATCGGCATATATTGAGGTGAAGGGTGTTGTTGAAACTCAAAATCAGAGTTTTTACAAATTTGCTTATGCATTAGACAGAATAAATAGAGATGACAAAGAGTTATTGATACAAAGTATAGTCAAGGCGGAGAAGCAATATGAAGAAGAATTAGTACCTATTCCCGATTATGAAATTGGTCAGAGCATGGATACAGAATTTGTATACCATCTTAGTGAAGTATATCAATCATTAGAACCAGAGGAGATTGTAGAAGCCGGCATTAAGTTTTTTGACGACATTATTCCATTTGTGCTCGCATTCCGAAGTCAACTTAATTGTGTCAAATTAATAGATAAAAGAAATTCTCAACAAGCAGTCCGGCAGTATAGCAGCATACAAGTTCATACTGATATATCTAATTTATCCATATATCATATTAAATGTAAAAACAACGAAGACGGAGAATCTGGAATTGGACAGCAGAGAGTTGTTGGCGTTATTCAAGAGCAACATACATATATAGCATTTTTACTAGAAAATCATGATAATGATCAATATCGAATCATTGGTTATCCCGATGAATGCCCTCGGCTTTTTTGTGCCTTCCCAATGGTAGGATCAGAATACTTTACCTATCCGGTTGTAATCCATAGCGAACAATTTGAACCTAACAAAGAACGTGATGGAATTGAACTCTCCATACATGATAAAGAAAATAGAAAAAGGTTGATTGAGGCCAACATAGCTTTTTCAAAATTAATGACAATAGCAGAAAAATACAAATGGCTAGATGTTTTTCACATCTGTCATGTAAAGATACCATCACTGAACGATGCCATCACTAATAAATGGCTACTTGATAGTATTTTCAAACCACTTGCACAATCTATTCGAAATGCTGACATTATCGAACTGGATAGTCTTGTCTGTCAAAATAATCAACGATCTAATTTAGGCAACATGCTAGTACCATACGCTGATGGACGGTTATCAGATAAATATGCTATCGTACAAAAAATACATGACCTTACCTTCGGAATAGAGCCTCAATTAGTATCAAAAAAAGAACATGCAATTGCTTGGTATGACTGTATAAATTTCGATTTTTTTGAAAATGAAAAACTTGATTATGAAGAATTAGTAAAACTAGCTACCAATAACAATAAAATCAACAGCTTAGCTGGTTTTTGTACTGAATTTTCACTTGAAAATGATAAAGCAGTTGAATGGATAAAAGAATTTATAATATTTTTAAAAGAAAAAGAGCAGCTTTCGCTATTGAACCAATACAATATTGTTCCAAATCAAAACAATTATTTCAAACCTCTCAATAAACTTTATAACGACAATATTTTTCATGATCATTTAAACAATAAAAATAAAGAAAATAATTCTTATGAAGAAAAGCTAAAGGATATATATTCTGAAATAGCACCAGATAAAGATTTCAGAAATATACTTTTACATGCTGATTTTCATGACATCAGTGGTATTATCGACAAAGACATGGAACTTTCATTGAATGACTTATGTACGTCTATTGATCAAGCATTTCTTGAATACACTGGAGATAACAAGGATGAAGATTATCTGCAAAATCTTCAACAACTATTTAATTGGTATTCAAATTGCGGATTGTCAGAAGATATTCTAAAGAAGCTATTTCCCTGGTTTTCAGATAATCGGTCTCAATTATATATGAATACACAAACTCCTGAACAAAGGGATTTGGCATTTACAATCATTCGAAGCGGTAAAACAGACGGGCTTGCCGCTTTAGCTAAAAGTAACCTAACTAATGAAGAGTTATTAACAATTGCACGCAATCACAACATGGTAAATCAATTTTTTGGGTGGTTAAACGAAAGAATAGCAGAGAATCCTGATAAAGTTCTTGGAGATATTGGAGAAGAGTTTATTTATCATTTTCTTTGTGAGAAGTTTGGAAAGGAAATGGTAATAAAACTAAATCTACCCGAATATGATTTCAAGATTTTAAATCAAGATCAATCCACAAAATATTATATTGATGCCAAAACAATAGCGAAAGGAATCGCCAACAGCGAAGCTATCCCATTTTTCATGAGGCTAAAACAGTGGCAATTTCTTGAAAAAGAAGAGGCTAAAGATAAATACCTCATTGCACGAGTATTCAAGGATAACGGCACTTTTGAAGTGAAATTTTTGAATATTCTTTTGGAAGAACAGTTTTAATAACCTAATTTTCTATGCTCCCCCTCCACCAAGCCTACGAAGTGCAAGCCTCCACGCTGGAGTACCTCAAAGCTACCTACGGCTTTCGGGAGCGAGCCCTGGCGCAGGCATTCGAGCGCTTCGTGACGGACGAGCGGGACGGCATGTTTAAGGGGCCGTATATTTCGCTCAAACTGCCCTTTGTGAAAAGCGAAAGCGGAGAAGATATACCGTTGGATATCAAACCCGCCTTCCCGCCCTTCGACCACCAGTTGCAGGCATTTCGCCGGCTGAGCACCCGCGACGGGCATGAGCCGCAACCCACCATACTCACTACTGGTACCGGCTCGGGCAAAACGGAATCATTCCTTTTTCCTTTGCTCGACTATTGCCACCGGCATGCCGAGCGCCGGGGCGTCAAGTGCATCATCCTGTACCCCATGAACGCGCTGGCTACCGACCAGGCCGGGCGACTGGCCAAGGCCATCTGGCAAGACCCCGAGCTCAAAGGCAGACTCACAGCAGGGTTATTCATCGGCATTGGCAAGGACGGCAAGAAATACCCCAAAGACATGGCAGAGAGCCATATCATCGAAAACAGGGAGTCTATCCTCGATTCGCCGCCGGATATTCTGCTCACCAACTTTAAGATGCTCGACTATGCGCTCATGCGCAACCAATACCAGAAACTCTGGCGCCACAACCTCGAAGACCCCACCCTGCTGCGCTTTTTGGTGCTCGACGAACTGCATACCTATGACGGCGCCCAGGGTACCGACGTGGCCAACCTCATCCGCCGCCTCAAACTCAAACTCGACCTGCAACCAGGGCAACTGTGCCCGGTAGGTACTTCGGCCACTATCGGCACAGGCGAAGAAGCCCCCGATCTGCTGGCCCAATACGCCGCTAAGGTATTCGGAGAACCGGTGAGCCGCGAAGCCATCATCGGTGAAAAAAGAATAAGCACGGAGGCCTTTTTTGACCAACCCAAAGACGAATTGCTCAATCGCCTCCCTTCAACCTACAAACTCCAATCGACACTACCCATCACCGGCGAAGCGTACGAAACCTACCTGAAACGACAACTCGATGTGTGGCAACTCGATCCCTCTACCGACGACGTAGCGCTGGGCCGCGAGATAAAGTCGCTGCGGCTGGTGTGGGATATCGTCGAGATCAGCAGCGCCGGGCTGCTCACCGTCCACGAACTCATCAGGCAACTCAACTTCGTCAATGAGGAATTTCGAAAGTTGCCGGAATGGGATGAAGAGCGCCGCTTTTCTCCTAAAGAAGCGGTGTTGCGCTCTATCGTGTCGCTGATAGCAACAGCTAAGACTACCACAGCAGTGCCGGGCGGAACGACCAGATTGCCCCTGCTATACATGCAGGTGCAATTGTGGGTGCGCGAATTGAGCGGCATCCTGCGGAATTTTTCGGGAGAGCCTTCTTTTACCTGGCGCGATAAAGTGGAAAAAGAACCCCGCACGGCATTCCCGCCTTACTTTTGCCGCGATTGCGGCGCTTCGGGCTGGCTGGCCGTAAAACACGACAACCGCAATAAGTTCGAAGACGATATAGGCGATATTTACAACAAATATTTTTCCAACCACAAAAACGTTTATTTTGTCAATACCCCCGACCATCCGCATATCAGTGAATATCCACTCGATTGGACTGTGCACAAATTCATCGGTGAAGCCACGCTAACCCTTCACGACACAGGGGGCCCCGACAGGCTGGAAGTCAATGCATACCGGGTTGTAAACAACAACCACGCCGTCCATATTTGTCCCGAGTGCAATACCAAAAACTCCATGAGCATCATCGGCGGGCGCGTGTCTACGCTCCTGTCGGTGGCTGCCAGCCAGCTACTCGCCTCCGACCTCGACCGCCAAGAAGAGAAAGACCGCAAGCTGCTCATCTTTTCCAACGGCGTGCAAGACGCCGCCCACCTGGCCGGTTATGTGGAAGCTCGCAACTATCGCTTTTCCTTCCGTACCGCGCTGCAAACCGTCATCAACCGGCAGGAGGCGCCGGTGGCCCTGCGGCAATTGCAGGAAGACTTTATCGCGTACTGGAAACAATACGCTGATGAAAGCGGAAAGCAGAGCCTGGAAGCCTATCTCTACAAGTTTTTTCCTTCCGACCGGCAGGGCGACGTGCATATTGAGGCGTATAAACAGCCTGACGGCAGCTACAAGCCTTCTTTCTTGCGCGAATTCGACGAGCGCATACGCTGGGAAATCGCCTCCGAATTCGGCTTCAACGCCGGCATCGGCCGCACGCTCGAAAAAACCGGCTCGTCGGCGGTGCGCTTTCGGCCTGAAGTGCTCAACGCCGTTTTCGCTGCCATGCAGCCCTGGCTGGCCGACAACCAGATGCTGGCTATCGCAAAAGCAGATTTTGACAAGTTCCTCCTGGGATTACTGCACCGCATCAGAATCCGGGGCGGCGTCGACCACGAATACCTCTCCAAATACCGAACCGGGACGTACAGACGCTGGGAATTAAACTGGATGAAGGACAAACGCCATTATATGAACCGGCGTTTCGGCCCGCAATCGCGCTTCCCGAAACTACTCACGGAGGTAGCTGAAAGCAGGGGATTATTGGATTCGACCTATACCCGGCAAGACAACTGGTTTCACAGCTATTACCGCAAAAGCTTCCAGATGGCGCCCACTTACGTAGACGCCTTCAACGAGTTTTACGCCCAACTGCTCACAATTCTGTCGTCGGCAGAAATCGGCCTGCTCAACCGCTCGTTTGCTGCCGGCATCCACAACTATTGCCTCGACCCCGCCGCCATAGAAATAGGCAACCGGGCCGTTCATCTCGATTGCATCGACTGCGGCCATCGCCTTTCGGTAGAGGAAACGTCGGCCATCGCTCTGGAAGGCGCCAAATGCCTGCAATACAAATGTACAGGCACATACGCCCTGGCAGCTACCTCATCGGAAAGCAACTACTACCAGCAGGTATACAATCGTCGCCGGGTACCGAGGGTATACGCCGCCGACCATACCGGGCTACTGGAGCGCAAGACCCGCGAGCTGGTAGAATACGACTTCAAACAGCGGCCCCGGTTCAACTCGCTCAATGCCCTGGTGGCCACCTCCACCCTCGAAATGGGTATCGACATCGGCGACCTCAACATCACCATCAACAGCGATGTGCCGCCGCTGCCGGCCAACTTTTTGCAGCGCATCGGCCGGGCAGGCCGAAAATCGGGCTCGGCGCTTATCGTCAATTTCGTCGCCGGCGGTGAACCCCACGACCTCTATTACTACGAAGAACCCCGCGAGATGATGGAGGGCAAGGTGAATACGCCGGGCTGCTACCTCGATGCCCGCGAAATCCTCAAACGCCATTATTTTGCTTATTGTATAGACTGCTGGACGAGCGACGGCGCCGCACAAAGTTTTATTCCCACCTTCGTGCGCAACCTCAGACTCGCCACCTTAAATCTCCAGGATCCCCAGTTTTTTCTCAACCGGCTGATCGATTTTATAAAAAACAGGGAACAAGTTCTGCTGAAGCGATTCCAATCGGCCTATGTCGGGCAAGTTGACGAGCGCGTGTTTACCGAACTCGAAAACTCCTTCTTATCGGGGCAGTTTTACGAATTCCCCAGGAAAATATTCGAGCGACTGCAGCAAGAATACCGGCTCGTTCAGCAAAAACGTGGCGAGATCGACCAGATAATCAGAGACAACAACTGGGGCAACGACGACGACGACCGCAAAGTACTGGAACAAGAAAAACGCAACTTGTACGGCGCCCTGAAAACCATAGAAAAACGGCAGGTGCTGGAATACATGACCAATGCGGGGCTACTGCCCAACTACGCATTCCCCGAAACCGGCGTAGGGCTCCACGCGCGCGTGATGGGCGCCAAAAGCGAAGACGCCGACCTGCCGCCGCCGACCAGAGATATCGAACTGGTGCGCCCCGCCAGACAAGCCATCAAGGAACTGGCACCGGGCAGTTTTTTTTACACCCAGGGTTACAAGTTGAAAATATCCGGTCTGGCGGTTGTAAACTGGAAAGAAGAAGCCGCCGCCTTCCGGTTTTGCTCCAATTGCGATCACATTGCTGAGGATGCGGTGGCGCCAAACACCGCCTGCCCTAAATGCGGCCACGCCTCCTGGTCGTCGGCAGCCAATAAACACCAGTTCCTGAAATTGCAGGAAGTCAAATCGTTTAACAACGAATCTACTGCCCGCCTGGATGATAGTAGCGAAGAGCGGGATAGGCAGGGACATTACCGTACCCGCCATTTTCGCATTAAACCGGAGGTCAGCTACGGCGCATACGCCCTCAAAAACATCCCCTTCGGCATCGAATTTGTGCGCGATGTAGATGTACTGGAAACCAATGCAGGCATTGCTACTGATTTTATAGACAAAAACCGCATCGCCACTATCAAAGGCATAGAAATGCCGGTGATGGGATACATTACCTGCCGTTACTGTGGCCATGCCACTTCTGCTACGCATAAAAAAGAGAACAAAGGACTTAAAGCCAAAGAACCGCGGGATTATCACTACGCCTATTGCAAATACCGGGAGCACGCCTACGCCGGCAAAAACGACGAGGTGTTGGAAGAAATATACCTCTATCGCCAAATGCGCACAGAGGCGCTAAAAATCCTGTTGCCTGTACAGGAATTTGACGCAGAAACCACCGTAGCCATGTTCCGTGCCGGGCTCGAAAAAGGCATCCGGCATTATTACAACGGCAACCCGCAGCACCTCGAAATACGCGACTACGCGGAACACAACCACGCCACCGGCAAAATGGACCGCTTCCTGATGATGTTCGATACCATTCCGGGCGGCACGGGCTATCTCGAAAAACTTTTTGACAAGGCAGCCTTTTCGCAAGTATTGAAACTGGCCTATGAAGCAGTGCGCGACTGCGCTTGCAAGCATCAGGGCAAAGACGGCTGTTATCATTGTATTTATAGCTATGCCAACCAATACGAGCGTGGCATATTGAGCAGAAGCCGGGCAGAGGCGCTTTTTAATAAAATCATCCAGGCCATTGACAGTTGGGAGGTGTTCCCCAGTGGACTGAGTAATGTGGCCAATACCGGCTTTATTGAAGAATCAGAATTGGAAGACCGCTTCCTGCGTATTCTGCGCGTATATGCCCATCAGCCCGACAACAAAGACAAAGGCTGCCTATTCGAGCCGTTTAATCAGGATGGCGAAATTTGGTATAATTTCAAATTGTCGGATGGTGAAAATACGCTTCACTACGTCATTCAGCCGCAGTACCGCCTGGGGCCTTCCAATGGAGTGCAATTCCATACCACAGCCGATTTCCTGATTCGCTGCACACATGCCGAACTGAAAGGCCGGGAAGTGCCGCGCGATGAAATCCCCGGTTTTCTACCCGTCGCCGTCTACCTCGACGGCTATCGCTACCACGCCAGCAGCGAGAACCCCCGATTTGAGAACGACTTGAAAAAGCGGAGGGCAATAAACGAATCCGGTCAGTACCTCACCTGGACGCTCAGCTGGGAAGACCTCAACCTGATGGATGGCGAAGGAGGCAGCGATATACTTGGTAAATCCTGGGCAACAAATGCCAAAACACGGGAAACATTATCTAAAATCCCCCATAAATACCAGGGCATTCACCCGGGTTGGCAGGGCGCCAGGAACAACTTCCAGCGCTTAATGTGGCTCTTGAGCCGGGGAGCCCACCGGATGTACAACGACTACCGAAAGCATTTCCGGTTTTCGCTGGCGGCATTGCAGCCCGCATTTGGAAGCCGGTTTTTGAGCTTCGAAAGTGCCCGGCAGTTTGTAGCTAATGGCGAACAACAGGCTACCATACAGCCCGATAAAAGCGGTGAAGCGTATTTTGAAATCCCCGTACCCGATAGCGGCCCCGTCATCGAATACCGCCTGATGGAACGTTTGAAAGACCTGGACCTGCAATCTTTCGTCGCCATTGCCCCGCAAGAAGACGGTTATCCCAAGCAGGAATGGGAGCTATTCTGGCAAGTATACAACCTATTGCAGGAGGAAGAAGGCTTGGAGGTTTCTTTTGGAAAAATGCCTGATAAAACGGACGCGGAAGAGGCGATTATTGAGCAGGATAAACGCAACGAAATTCTTACTTACTACGATGAAATATACCACCCTGTCGTTACACAATTACTTGAAAACGAGATTAATTTTACCCCGGACGGCTCTTATGTACTGGAAGAAAACGGCAAAGTGACCGCAGAAGCCGTCATTGGCTTTGACGATCAAAAAATAGTACTCGGACCACTCAGCGAAGAAGACGAAAAAGCTTTCCGGATGCGGGGATATACCGTCGTATCGCCGGAAGATTTTGATATTAAAAAATTAGCCGATGAAACTAGTCCTCTATGACAGGTTTTGGGATGCCCTAATAAAACTCCCCAAAACGATTCAAAAGAAAGTTCCCGAATTTATTCAAAAATTCAAGGAAGACCCCAAGTCGGGCGCAATCCATCTAGAGCCTATTTCCACCTTTAAAGATAAAAACCTGCGTACAGCCCGAATAGACCTAAAATACCGGGCTATTATCCATGTCCCGGAATCGGGTGATGTGTACCATCTACTTTGGATTGACAATCACGACGAAGCCATGGACTGGGCGAAGGACAAAATATTTTCCTGGAACGAAAACACGCAGTCCTACCAAATTTTTACCGCCCCTGAATCCATTGAGAAAGTTCAGCATGTACTACCCGTACCCGAAGGAAAGCCGGTTTCGGCGGGCTTTTTGGATGCACATCGGGATGAAGACCTCGAAAAAATCGGCGTGCCTGCCGTATTGCTACCTTCCGTTCGCAAATTAAACACCCTCGCTGATCTGGAGGCTTTAGAAAAGTATTTGCCAGTAGAGGCTTTCGAGAATTTATTTTATTTGTTTGATGGCGCTGATATTCATAGAATCATAGAAGAAGTAGAAGAAGGGAAGATAGTGTCCGATGATTTCGAAACACAAACCCGCAGTGCCAACAACCAGCGCAGCTTCTTCGAATTGACTGACGATGATTTGCTCAACGAGGTATTGTCGGGAGAACTGCAGAAGTGGAAAGTTTACCTGCACCCCTCCCAGCGGGCGCTGGTCAACGGCCATTTTAAAGGCTCCATGAAAGTTACCGGAGGCGCCGGCACGGGTAAAACAGTGGCCGCGTTGCACCGCGCTAAATATCTTTTAGAAAATGACCTGGGCAGAAATGGCAAACGCATTCTGTTCACCACATTCACCAAAAGCTTAACCCGCAACCTGGAAAAAGAACTCCCGGGTATGCGCATAGATACCTCGAAGATCGCGCTGATCAACTTAGACCGCTTTGCCGTCGAAGAAGCTCAGCGTCTGAGTTTGGTAAATGAAACGGTTAAAATTCTCGATTTCCCGGGCGCCCGGAAAAGCCAGGATATTTGGGATGAAGTACTCGACTATGAGCTATCCGCATTTGGCAGTCGATTCCTGGATGCAGAATGGAAAAACGTCATTTTGTTTAATCACGTTAAAACGGAACAGGAATATTTTAATACACCCCGCACAGGGCAGCATACGCGTATTTCAAGAAAAGACAAGATGCAAATATGGAAACTCTGCCAGGCATACCAGCAAAGGAAAATGGAATTGAACTATGTGGATCAGCATGAAGTGTATAATCTGCTCTACGACCACTACCGGGAAGTACAGGAAAAACCCTTTGGGCATATCATTGCAGATGAAATTCAGGATTTCTCCAATGTAGAGCTTCGACTTTTGCGGGTTTTGGTAGAAGAAAAGCCCAACGACTTATTCCTCGTGGGCGACCCCCTGCAGCGAATTTACGGACGCTCGCTTAACTTCTCGAAAGCAGGCATCAATGTCAGAGGTCGCCGCAGCCGCCGGCTGAAAATCAATTACCGCACCACGGAAGAAATAAAACGCGCCGCTGTTTCAACGATTCAGCATATTGCCTTCGATGACTTCGACGGAGAAGAAGAAAGCAAAAAGGGTTATGTATCACTCCGTCACGGCCTTGCGCCGACCTACCCGGTTTTTAAAGAAAAGGGGCAGGAACTCGATTTTATAATGGACAAAATTTATGCTTATACTGATCCCTTGCAAGAAGATGCTTTCCACCTAAAAGATATCTGCATAGCTGCGAGAACTAGGAATGCTTTAAAAGACATCACTTCCCGGCTACACAATGAGCAGGTGGCCTATTACGATATCACCACAGG
The DNA here is from genome assembly GCA_016787505.1 of Saprospiraceae bacterium. Taxonomy (GTDB): domain Bacteria; phylum Bacteroidota; class Bacteroidia; order Chitinophagales; family Saprospiraceae; genus JABWBR01. The sequence continues at coordinate 21,843 of JAEUUQ010000065.1, forward strand.
CTCAGGTAAGGGTGATCGGGAAAAAGGGGTGCACCTGTCCACTTTCCACAATATGAAAGGTTTGGAGTTCAAGGTAGTTTTCCTCATTGATGTGAACGAACGAACTTTGCCCTTTCACCCTGCTGATTATGCCAATTGGGATGAAACAGCCCAAAAGGAACATGATCAAAGCGAACTGGCGCTAATCTATGTGGCAATGACTAGGGCGGTGCACGTATTGCATTTGACCGGGATAGGCAGCAGGAGTAAAGTACTAAAGGTTGGAGAGCTATAGCAAATTTTCAGACTGATTCTTCCTCCGGAAAAACAGTATTCACCTCCATCACAAACTCGGGTAAGACCGACGAGTTGATGGGGCCTTCTTCGGCGGCAAAAGAAAAGAGGCGATAGCGGTTATTGTCCAGCAGGTATACTTCGATACTGCGGTTGCGGGGGTCCACAATCCAGTATTCGCGTACGCCGAATTGTTCGTAGAGGTCTTTTTTGATAACTCTGTCTTTGTCTATCGTGCTTTTGGAGATAATTTCCACGATCAAATCCGGGGCGCCCACAATGCCGTTGTTTTCGCGCACCACGAATTTGCGATCGTTGCTCACAAACACCAGATCGGGTTGAATGCCGGCGTTTTCTTCGTCGAAATAAACGTCGTAGGGGGCATGAAAAAGTTCGCCGGCCTTCTTGGCCTCGTTGTAACGATCCAAAAGCCGTATCAGCCTCATGGAGGCGCGTTGATGGGGCGTATTAGGTGATGCTCGTTTCACTACTTCTCCGTGAATAAGTTCGTAAATAGAGGTATCTCCTTCCGGAATCTCCATTTTCCGGAAAGCGGCATACGTCATTTTTTTGGACAAAGTTTCCATCTCTTTGCGAACTTGCATATCCTGTTAGAACAGTTTAAAGGTACGAATAGATTTGGAAGGGTGCAAGGGAAGGGGTGGACTCTCGGTGTGCCCGAGTGCACAATTTGATAATTTACAACCAATATTTTTATAGAAAAAAACCAAATAAATGATTAACAATTAATTGAAAATCAATTTTTTAATTTAAAATATAATTGATTTTTATCATTGCCGAAAAATGGATATTCAGCTAATTTTAGAAATTATACCTCAAACAATAAGCCATGAAAAAGCTACTCAACTCTCGCAGTCGCAGGTTTATCGTGTACTGCTTGTCCTTACTCATGTTTGCATATACTACCTCTTGTCACTTTTTTAAAGTAAAAGAAATAGGTGGTGAAGCGTTTGCCGGGCTCATCACAGTCGGGCAAATGAAAAAGACATTTATTTTACATTTTGACGAACTGGACCGATATATCCTCAAGGATATTGCAGTGAAAGAAGGTCGTCTGACCGGAAAGTTGGAAATCCCATCTTCTACCCCGATACACTACAAGCAAGATCGATCCACCCATTATAAAAACAAAACCGAACGCAGTATCTTACAAGAGGTACATATTTATTTAAGCGATTCAACCGCATCGCCTGGCGCTGGCGCAAATCTCAACGTGCCAATTGCTAATATCGAAGAAATTCATGTAATTGACCCGGCTACAGGGCGCACCGTATTGTCTTACGTTGGTATTACTTTAGGCATTATTGTTGCTGCTTTTTTGGCAGCAGGTTTTATTATAGCGCTATTCAAAAGTTCTTGCCCTTATGTCTACGTAAACGACGGCCAGAGCTTTTCTTTTGCAGGAGAAATTTATGGCGGCGCCGTACAGCAAAACCTGGAGCGCCACGACTACCTGCCTTTGCCTTATCTTCAACCCGTACACAACACCTATCAATTGCGGATTACCAACGAACTAAAGGAGCACCAGTTCACCGACCTGGCCGAATTGGTGGTAGTTGAACACCCACAGCAAGACCGGGTTCTGCTGGATCGCCATGGCACGCCGCAACGAATCTCAAATCTGCAGCTTCCTTCAAAAGCCCTTACCGCCGGCGGACAGGCCATTGCTGACCAATTGAATGCCGCTGATGGACACAAGTATCTTTTCAATGAAGAAAAACAGAAGAAAAACAGCGTTACGCTGACCTTTCCAAAACCTCAGGCAGCCCAACAAGGAAAATTGGTCATCAATGCCAAAAACACCCTTTGGTTCGACTACCTGGTGGGTGAGTTTAATAAAAAATTTGGCGGTTATTACGACACCTGGGTCGAGAAGCAGGGAAAAATGCCCACCGAACAGCGAGTCCAGGAAATGCAAAACCAGGAATTCCCGATAACGGTGTCGCTTCGCACTCCCAAAGGCTGGCAGGTAATTGATCGGGTAGATATGGTGGGGCCGATGGCAAATCGCGACATAGTTGTTCCCATAGATATCTCCGCCGTAAGGGATGATGAAGTTACCCTGCGCCTGGAAACAGGTTTCCTCTTCTGGGAACTGGATTACGCCGCCATGGACTTCTCGGAAAATAAGGGCATGAAACTTACCAGGCTGCTTCCCTCCCTCGCTATGGGAAGCGACGGCCAAAATTACACCGCGACCCTGTCAGCTGTTGATAATATGTACCTGTCACAATACAACGTTGGCGACGTAGCCGAAATTCACTACCCAGCCCTGCCACCTGATAACGACTTTAGCCAAAGTTATTTCCTGCATGCCAAAGGATACTACCAGCCCGTGCGGGATTATAAGGGGCCGGCTGACGTTAAGACCCTCAAGCAGTTTAAAAACCCCGGACATTTCAGCGAATTTTCCAAACAGGAATTTTCACGGGTCATGCAACAAACAGAGGCAGTAGCCAAAGCGAAATAACCTGAAAAACCTCCGGCTCATGCAAACCGTATCGATAAAAGAAATACCCCCGCAACCTTCTTCCCTTGTTAGCAACTATTGGGAAAAATTGCTGGTGAAAGCCCGTTTCCTGAAAATCATCCTTGAAGTATCCCACCAGCAACTGGGAAGTTGGCGCAAAGCATTGCGGGTGTTGAGGGAGACCCGAAAGAAATTCCAATCCGTTATCGGGCACCCCCTGCTAAACAAAATAGCTAAAGTGGACGGTCGCTACTACTGGATGATTGCTGCGCCGGGTATACCCTCAGCGGCAGCGCGGCTGAACCTGGAAAATGAGTACAACCGCATTTCCCATTTCAAACCTTCGAGCGGCTTAAAAGTGCTTTTTCTGGCCATCACCAAAAAATGCCCGCTAAACTGTGAGCATTGTTTTGAATGGGATAATCTCAATCAACCCGAAAAGCTCACCACAGCAGACTTAATTCAAATCGTCAGCAAATATCAAGACTACGGAACTACACAGATTATGCTGAGCGGAGGCGAACCCATGGTGCGCATCAAAGACGTGTTTCGTATCCTGGAAATAGCTAAACCCACCACCGACTTCTGGATTTTCACCTCCGGTTTTCAACTAACCGCAGAAAACGCCAGACGGTTAAAACAGGCAGGATTAAGGGGGGTAGAGATTAGTCTGGATCACTACCTCCCCGAGGCGCATGACCGGTTCAGAGGATACCCCGGCGCTTTTAATTGGGCTACCCAAGGCGCGATAAACGCCCGTGCTGCAGGCCTGGTTACTACGCTTTCCCTGACGGCCACCCGCGACTTCACCACCGCGGAAAACCTAAAAGCATACCTCGATTTAGCCAAAAAGCTGGGCGTTACTTTTGTGCAGCTTTTGGAGCCCATACCCGTCGGTAGATACCGGGGGCAAGAGGTTGCCCTCTCCGAAGCGCAGATCCAGGTATTAACGCATTTTTACACCACCTATAACAACGATGACAGATACAAGGATTATCCGATCATCCATTATCCCGGCTATTTGCAACGCCGTACCGGCTGCCTGGCCGCAGGAAACCGGTTTATGTATATTGATACCGACGGCGATGTACACATTTGCCCGTTTTGCTCGGGCAAAGTGTGCCACGCCCTTTCGTTTTCAGTAGAAGATACACTGGCGTTGTTGGGGCAAATCGATTGCCATTATTTTTCAAAAGCCGATGATTTGGCGATGAAAAGGGAGTCACAGCTTGTTAGTACCTGATTCATAGCCAATGACGACGTGCTGGACCGGAAATTGCAGGATGCGCATTTGGTTGTTATTAATCGGGCGCCGAAATGGAAAAAGGGCTATGATAAAGTTTAACTTGACGGCATTGGGCTGATGAGTTGCTTGTTATATAAGTCAATGTTGAAATTCAAATTTTCGGCATTTTTTATAATTTAATGCGACTAATTTGATTTTAAAATCAAGGCATCCTAACTTCACAACATCATTTAGATCAACCCTTTGAGCGCTAACCTTACCCATACCATCGCCAATGCTTTTCACGACAAAAAGCCCCTGACCAAAAATGAGTTGCGCCAGAACCGGTTGCTACGGTATGCCAGGCGGAGGAAGAGAGAGGGGGCGGTGTGGGAGTTGATACCGGAGAATTGCCGGGTTGTAAATTTAAGCAATGAAGGCATATGATAGTACTCGAATCCCTAAATACGACACGTTCCTTGGAATGTGGCGTAAATAAGTTACCTGAATTCGGCGAGGCTATTTTTTCATCAGGCAAGGCGCGAGAAGTGAGCTTAGCCTGAGCTAAGTGATCGACGAAGCAACGCAGCCTGATGGAAAAAGAGACCGCCCAAACAGGTAACTTATTTGCGACACGTTCCTTAGTATGTTTTCACAACGTTTGGCTTGCTGCCGTGCCGCAGTGCGTTGGGTTTGCGGGTTAAGCTTGGGCGGCATGGCAGGGAGTGCTTTGTTCTATGCCGTCCTTATTTTATAGGCCATCCCTACTTCAAAATCAAAACTCTTTTGTTGATTTGTTTACCACCTGCCAATTCGATTTTCAAAATATACACACCTTCACTTAGTGTGGATATATCTATTAATTGGTCAGTTTTTCGATAAGCATTTAATACTTGCCCATTAATGGAAATCAATTGTAAGCGCTCTATTGGGTTGCTACTTTCTGACAAATCAATATAGATGGCTGTCGAAGCAGGATTAGGATATATGCTTATCCCTTCCTCGTCTTCTTCAGACAAACCATTTATGATGTATTGAGCAGTGGATACGCAACCATCGTAATCCACCACGGTTACGGTC
>JAEUUQ010000077.1 GCA_016787505.1 Saprospiraceae bacterium
ATCGCCGGCCGGGTTGGGCATAATCGACAGTTCGGTAATCGAAGTAGTGCGCTCCGGGGTCTCGCTATAAAGCTCCTCTGTCATGCCCGTATCGCCAATTACGAGTGGGAGAGAACCTGAAATCATAAAGTTGCGGAAAGTAGCTGAAGTAGTAGTGCCATCCACATTGCTGTACACTGCCATACCGGCCAGCGAGCAGCTATTCATAAAGAAGCTGGTTTGGTACAGCAATTGCCAGTTGGCGCCGTTGTTAGAGACATAACCTTTGAAGACGTTGCCCGTGCGGGTGATGCGCAGCCAGCGCTTGCCGACTTGCGGGGCGCTTTGGTTAAACTGGACGGCGCCGCCCGTTGAGCTGCGATATACCCAATTGAACTGGCCGTTGGCGCGCATGTTGAGCCATACGTATCTGGAACCTGTGCCTGCGCTTTCGCGGATCATCAGACCGGCAAAGCCAAGGCCTGTCATCGTAGGTATTTCTACTTTCATATCGAGATCGCCACAAACTTCCTGGAAAGTATAGGTGATGTCGTCGAAGTGAGCGGTTGGATTATAGCAGTTGGAGGTAAGCGTGAAAGTGCCGCTACCGGAGTTAAACGTGCTGGTACCGCCCGGGCAGTTGCGGTTGATGGAGGCCAGTCCGCCAGGCAGCGCAGGGCGGCAGCTTGTGGCATGGTAGCCCAGGTTGTTGGTATTGTCGGTTTCGTAGCCGATCCATTGAGCCGTTACATCAAAAGCATCTGTACCTATATTGTCGCCTTTGAGTACGCCGGGATTGCGGCGAAGGGTGCGGTTTTCAGTGCTGAGGCCGCCGCCGGTCCAGGCAGAACCCGGGTCGAAGCCGATCTGGCCGATGACGTCGAGGGTGCCCTGGTTGTTGAGCAACTCAATAGCGTCGTCGCCGTTGAAGAAGTTGGCCGTCGACAGTTGGTTGATGGCCGCCAGGATATCGGAGCTGGCGTTGTCGTCGCACAATACATACGTACCGCCGCTGGGAATTACGCCCGTCAAATTGATCGTAGAGCCGGCGCTGGTGCTGCCGTTGAAGTATATCTTTATCTGGTAGCTGCCGGTAGCCAGGTTGATCATTGAAGCGGTCGGGTTGTATATTTCGATACACTTGTTGTTGCTCGCGCCCTCTACATATTCAGAGATGAAAGGCAGGCCGCAATCAGGGATGACCGAGCAGGGCGGCGGAGCCGTTCCAACATTCACGTTAGAAGTGCAGGAAGGATCACCAGAAAAAGTAGCCGTAATCATAATTGAACCTCCATCAGCCCGGAATTCAACATCGTCAAAAGTATAGGATGAAGAACCAATTGATCCAGCAGATACACTAGTTGTCCCGCCTATCGGATCGCCTGTAATATCTAGTGTGCCCGATGTTGGATTGTTGTTGTAACTTACAGTCACATCAGCGGTGAAATAATCGTCTGAGGAGTTCAGCGGCGTATTGTTGTCGTTACAAGACGATATATCGCTTATGCTGATACCTGTTATCGAGCAAACAGGAACGATACAGCTACTGCTGTGGCTGCCTAACCCCGAAACGTCGTTTGTAGGATAGCCATCCCATTCTGTCTCCAGCGTAGTAAAAGCTGTTGGACCTGTTCCAGAGGGATTAACCGTTACGCCCCCCGTAACGCTGTATTTGCGTCGCAGCGTTCTATCTACTGTGGATAATCCCGTAGCCGTCCAAGCTGATCCAGGATCGTCGCCTTTCCTGCCGAAAATATCAAGAACAGAACCGGACGAAATTTTATACAAATCATAAGCGTCATCGCCATTGTGGTTGATGACAGTAGAGTTTACTACTCCGCCGGTATATCCCGTCGAGGAACCGTTTCTAATTACAATGGTGGCTCCACTGGCCAGCATTCCCGAAAGGGTCATTGTTTGCGTAGCAGAGGAGGCTCCATTGGTATAGAGTCGCAACTGATAATCTGACAGGTCTATTGTACTACCTGTTGGGTTGTAAATTTCAATGTACTTTTCAAAGCTCGTCCCCTCGATATACTCTGAAAAAAACAAATCACTACAGCCGCTTTGTGCATGAGATGTCCATCCGTTCAAAATAAGGATAGCCAGCACCCAAAGCGCTTTGTGCTTGATGAAATTAGATGAAGCGTAAAATAACTTACCCATGAGTTGATATGTTTAGTATTTCAAAAATGTGTTTTAATATAAAAATACCTTAACCCGGTGAGCGGGTAAGGCCGTCTTATGCACAAGCAATTGGAACAGATTGCTCCATGCAGAAACCTCTCAAAAAGGGGGGATTTGAAATATGATTGTTATCAGCGATTGGAATGTCACACAAATATACGTGCATTTGGCAATTTAGTTGCCCCCAAAGCGATAAAATGAATAGATATGTGAATTTTTAATATTGGGTTAATGTTGGGGGTTGTCGGTTGTCGGTTGTCAGTTTCAACCGATAACTCACAACCCACAACCGATAACCTCAAAACAACTTCCCCTGCACTACATCGGGCAAAAGCCGAAAACTGCGGCGGTGATGAGTTGTGGCGCCGTATTGCGCAATGGCCGCGCGATGGGCGGCGGTAGGATAACCCTTATTTTCCTGCCAGCCGTAGTGAGGGTACTGGCGGTGCAAATCCATCATATAAGCATCGCGGTGGGTTTTAGCAAGAATCGATGCTGCCGCGATAGCTGTAAAACGTCCGTCGCCTTTGATGATGCAATTATGGGGAATGTTTTGGTAGCCCACAAAGCGGTTGCCGTCGATAAGCAAGGCCGTAGGGCGCAGTTGGAGTTGGTCGAGGGCGCGGTGCATGGCGGCAAAAGAGGCCTGCAGGATATTGATGCGGTCGATTTCGGCGGGGGACACCTGGGCGACGGCCCAGGCCAGGGCCTCTGATTCTACGATCAGCCGGGCTTCGTTGCGCTGAGATTCGCTGAGCTGCTTGGAATCTTTCAGCAACGGATGGTTGAAATGGGGTGGCAAGATGACCGCGGCGGCAAAAACCGGCCCCGCCAAACATCCACGCCCAGCCTCATCACATCCGGCTTCTATGGCGGTTTCGTCTAAAAAAGGCGACAACATGGGTGACCCGCTTAATTTTTGCACGTTAAAAGTATATTGTGTAGGGCGGTTGTATAAACACCGTTGCGCAATTTTAGCAAAATTTTAATGCCTTAATGCACATTTGCGTTAAGCAAAACAACCGCGCTATTCGTTAATATTGTCTATTGAATGCCTGAAACCATGGCTGAAGGCCATCTGAAACGATAACTATGCCAAAAAGTATTGGTCTATTCCTGTCTTTTATCCTGCTTGCCTGCGCCCCGGCGTGGTCGCAAACTACCTACCTTATTAAAGGCCGGGTAACCGATGCGGATACCAAAGAAGGGCTGCCGTTTTGCAATGTTTATGTGGAAGGCACCACCAACGGCGTATCCTCCGATGTGGACGGCTATTATGAAATTACGCTCAAACAATGGTCGCCCCAACTCGCCGCTTCCGCCATCGGCTACGAAACCCAGTATAAACCCCTCTCGCGAGATCCCGAACAAACCGTTGATTTCCTGGTCAAATCGTCAGAATATACCCTTTCTGAAGTGGTGGTAGTGGCCGGCGAAAACCCGGCTAATGAGATTGTGCGCAATATTATTAAAAACAAAGACAAGAACAGCCTCCAAAGCAACAATACCTACCAATACGAAAGCTATGCCAAAGTGGAGGTTGACCTCGAAAATATTCCCGATAAATTGAAGGAAAGCAAACTCATGAAACCTTTCGAGTTTGTTTTCGAGAATATCGACAGTACCTCCGATGAAAAACCCTTCCTGCCGGTTTATATCACCGAAACGCTGCAGGACGTCTACTACGTGAAAGGCGAAGGCGAAGCCAAAAACGTGCTGCGCGCCCAGCGCACCTCCGGCACGGATAACGAGACGATTATTGAGTTTATTAAAAAAATTCACGCCCCCTACAGCGTTTACGATAATTGGATTTATGTGCTCGAAAAAGGCTTTATTAGTCCTTTTGCCAATGCCGGACTGAGCTATTATGAATATTATATTATCGACAGCACGTATATCAACGGCCAGTGGAGTTATAAGCTCAAATTCAAACCCAAACGCCGCCAGGAAACCACGTTTTACGGCGACTTCTGGGTTGCGGACACCACTTTTGCCATCCAGCGCGTCAATATGCGTATGAGCCCCGATGTAAATATCAACCTCGTGCGCCGCATTATCATCTACCAGGAATTCGACTACGTCGAGCAGCGCTGGCTGCCGGTCAAGCAAAAAATGGTGGTCGACTTCTCCCCCACCGAAAACGCCCCCGCTATGATCGGCCGGCGAACGGAG
>JAEUUQ010000078.1 GCA_016787505.1 Saprospiraceae bacterium
GATAATCGTATTGAGATCGTGACTTTCGTTAATAAGCTTGAAAGCCGTTTTTACATTCAAAATATTACCAATATCAAGGCCTGAAAAAGGCTCGTCCATCACGATATAATGGCCGGAACTCAGCAATTGCTCGAGGATGGCCGTGCGCTGGCGTTGCCCGCCGGAGAGTTCGTTGGGGTATTGATCCTTGGACTTCTCGAGTCCCCATTCGGCAAGATAGCGCATGATCTTGTCGTGTTTTTCAGTTTTTGACAGGGGGGAATTTCGCATCGCATATATGAGCGCCTGGTACACTGTTTTATGGCGGAATAAGGTGTATTTTTGATCAACAAACCCCACATCGCCTTCTGCTACATCCTTGGCGGGAATTTTTCCGTTGATGGGCTTTTTAGTGGGGTCTGGAATGAGCACACTGCCAGTCGTGGGTTTGTTTAATCCCGTAATTACCCGAAACAAGGTAGATTTGCCGCGGCCTGACCGCCCCAGAAAAGCGATGACCTGCCCCTGTACTTTGCCAGGCCGCACGGTATCCTGTTCGAGGAAGTTGATATCCTTGATGATCGTTTTTTCGCCGTATGACACGCTTACATTTTCAGCGTGGAGTATGGTATCTTTTTGTTCGTATTGGTTCATGCCTGGCTTTGCTATATTTTAGAATAACGGAATAGTGACTTTCGGGTGGTATTCAATATCCAGTCGATGCCAAGGCCGACCAGCAGGATTACCAATTGCAATGCCACTATACGACCGTGGTTCATAAATTTGTCACTATTTTTGATCAATACTCCCAGGCCGCCGGCAGCTACCAGGATAGATTCGACCGTAACGAGCATCATCCAGGTGATGGCCAGGTTTTGGCGAAGTACTTCGATTACATAGTCGACCCGGCCTTTTACGATTACTTCCCACAATACCTCCCAGCGGCTGCATTTGAGCGAACGCGCGTGGTCGATCTCTTCCTGCGGAATATCTTTAATCACACCCAATAAAGAAGTGATGAAATAAAGGCTCATAAAAATCACAAGCACCCCTACCTGCATCGAACGCGCATCGTGCATCATCATAGCCAGATAAAAGGTGATGCCGGTAAGCGGCAGGTAGCGCATGCGGCTCAGCCCGATAGCCACAGGCCGCATAAAAGGCACGGGCGACAGGTAAGCAAAAAACAGGGATACGACCACAGATATCAGCGTAGCTTTCAGGCACAATCCCAATGAACTGGCAATGTGTACTACCAGGCCTTCTCCGTATAACGCCTGCAATCCTTCAATAACTTTTTCAGGCGGCGGAAATAGCTTTTTCTCTCCCGATGTGGCCACAAACCAATAGCCCACTACCATCACCACCCATATTACAATGAGCGCAATGTTGTGTTCTTTTTTTAGAATCTCGAATGGACGAAACCAGGAGCGGAAGTTCATAGCGGTTGTAGGTTGTAGGTTGTGGGTTTGTGGGTTGTGGGTTAACTTACAACCCACAACCCACAACTCACAACCGGTTATTGCAACAAAGTAATCACCACCCGGCGGTTCTGCGCTCTACCGGCGGGAGTAGCATTATCTGCCACGGGTTCGTCCTGGCCTTTGCCGTCCACTTTCTGGAAGCGGTTGCCGGGGATGCCTCGTTGCATCAGATAACTCTTCACGGCTTCGGCGCGCGCAGTCGATAAGGCATAGTTGTCTTCGCGGTTGCCGACATTATCCGTATGCCCTTCGAGCTCGAGTTTGGCGTCTTCTGCCTGGATCAACAGGTTGTAGATCTGTTCGAGTACGTCTTTAGCTTCGGGTTTGATAGAAGCTCTGGCCGAAGCGAAGTTGATGCGCCACTCACCCGAGGCCAGCACCTTGGTGGCCTTTTCGGTGTAATCGGTGGTATACGCTTCGCCCGTATCGATGTCCTTGATGCTTTTGAGGAAAGACAGGTTGACGGCTTCTTCGTAAGGCACTACGCGACTTACGTTTTGGTTAAATCCTGCGGGATTGAGTTCTTTCAGGTAAAACGATACCTGGTCGTACACTGCCTTGTAGCGATTGATACCATCGGTAAGGCCGTTATATTGCTGTGCATCTGAGAGGTTAAACACCCTCGAGCCGCCCATATTATAGGTGATGCCGTTTTTCTCGCCTTTTTGTCCTTTGAACATATTGTACCAGTAGGTAGCGTCTTCCATCTGGTAGGTATTGGCCACACATTCGGCAGCGCGCTTGCGCCAGCTGTCGTATTGCTTCATCTGGTTAGAAGCAGTATACGATGCCCGCAGGATGTTGCTCACAATCTGTGGATTTTTTTCCGCCCATTCTTTTACGGCGATGACCGTGGTGGCCATCTGGTTGTTGAATTCGCGGGTAGATACGATATCAGTAAAACCCGACAATTCGTCAAACACCATCTTGTCGCCGGGAGTCCAGGTGGCGCAGCCGTCGATTTTGCGGTTCAGGGTTTTGCCGGTGAGTTTGCCGTCTTTAACTTCCTTGAGAGGCACGGTCCAGCCTTCCCGCTGTGATTTGATGAGTTCCTTGGCCGACTCGATATAGTCGTCGTTGGCCGAGGGGTAGAAGTTCACCGCATCGGGGTCGTAGGTGCCGGGATCGGGATTTACTTTGAGGCCGTTGGCAAAAGCGTAGTTTACCGAGGTCACCCAGTCGCCGTCGCCGATAACCGTAGAAATCAGGGCGCCTTTCATGGTTTGGGGGTCCAGTTTCCACTTGGGTGGGCCGATGAGTTTGTCTTCGCCGTAGCTCAGACCCACATTACCCACCACTTGCAGGTGGTACTTGTCTTCGCCGTACTTGTCATTAAGGGCCTGTTGGGTAGAGCTGATGTAATACGGCGCGCCATCGCCCATGATCATAACCGCGAATACGCCTTCTTTGGGGTAGCTTTTCCCTTTGTCGTATTCCTCTACAAACTTCACCTGCAGGTTGCGCAGTTCTGATAGCCAGTCCTGGCGGATGATTTCGAGATTGACATTGTTTTTCTCCATCAGCGAACCTGCGGTAGTACGAGGGCCGCCGTTGGACACGATAATACCGGACTGCGCGTTCCAGGCATAGGCGCCGATGCGCACCAGCGGCTGGGAGGCTACTTTCGAGGAAGGATTGCTCGAAGGAAGCGCCATCTCGTCGGCGGTAACAACGTTGTCGACATCGCTGTCGGTAACTTCAATTCCTTTCAGTTGCTTGGAAATACCCACGCGCAAGCCGGGCGATACCATGTAGATGATGCCGGCAATACCCGCAGTGATCAAAATTGTGATGAGTGCCTTTGACAAAAAGGTTAATCTAGACCATTTCATTTTTCAGATGTTTTAATTCTTGGTGGTATCAAAGATATTCTTAAAATGCAAGGAAGTGCAAACTTTTCCAGATCAGCCGGGAGTGAAGTTCGATTAATCGGGCTTATTGAGTCGCGAAATGAGAAATAAGCAGAAGAGATTTGTTTGAGCGGAGGGGGCATCAGGTTTGGTGTCCATAAGTTTAATGTGTAAAGGGTTTATCGATAATTAATGCGCACAATCGTCAAATTATTACGTTTGTGTTAAAAAAATTATCAAGAACCTTTGGTTTTCGGCAGCGCGGGGGCGGCGGCTTCCATTTCATTTTTGCGTTTGATATAAAAATAAGTCTCCAACTGGGATCTTATGGGCAAATCGCCGCCGTTTTTGTAATACGGGTTGTTCAGCGTTTTATCCAGCAGGCGCGCTTTGACATTGTCGCTGAGTTGTATCTGCATAAAATCCAGAATTTCCTGCTTGATCTGTTTGTCATAGATGGGAAAAGCCGTTTCCACCCGGTAATTGAGGTTGCGCACCATCCAGTCGGCAGAAGAAAGATAAATTTTATCCTCGCCCGCGTGGTGAAAAATAAATATTCGGGCGTGCTCCAGGTAGCGATCTACGATACTCACCGCGTGGATGCGTTCGCTTACGTTTTTCAGACCGGGTATCAAGCAACAGATACCTCTTACTACCATTTTGATGTGCACGCCGGCTTTGCTGGCTGCGTATAGTTTGTCGATGAGCTGCTCGTCTTGCAGGCTATTGACTTTTAGTATGATCTCAGCTTTTTTGCCTGCTTTTGCCTGTGTAATTTCAAAATCTATGAGGTGCTCCAGTTCGCTGCGCAGGTTAAATTGCCCCACCAGCAGGTGCTGGAAAGGCTGGACGGGGGGCTGAACGGTTTCCAGGTAGGAAAATACGCGCACCACCTCGTTGACAAGTCGGGGGTCGGCGGTAAATAAGCCGAAGTCGCTGTACACCCGGGCGGTATCTTCGTGAAAATTGCCCGTCGATAAATAGGTATAGATGCGTGCTTGGCGGCCTTCTACCCGGCGTACCAGTGCCAATTTGGCGTGGACTTTCACCCCGGGAAAGCTGTAATGCACCGATACGCCCGCGCGTTCAAGCTTTTCACCCCATTCGAGGTTGGCCTCTTCGTCAAAACGCGCTTTTACTTCAATAAATACCGACACCTGCTTGCCGGCTTTGGCGGCGTCCATGAGCGCTTGTATGATGCGAGATTTACGGGCGGCGCGGTACAATACGATTTTAATATGCGTCACTTTGGGATCGCGCACAGTTTCTTCAAAAAAACGCACCACAGGCTCATACGACTGGTAAGGCACGTGAATCAGGTGGTCGCTTTTGCGAATGGCGCCGAAAAAGTCGGTGACTTCCTCCAGGGGGGCGTAGGGTAGGGGAGGCATGGGCGGGTTTTTGAGGTGATGCATGCCAAAGTCGGGAAAGCGGAAGAAGTCAAAGTTATTGTGATAGCGCCCTTCTCTGAGAATGTCAAATTTGTCGAGGCCGAAAGAGTCTTTGAGAAAAGCCAACAACTGCGCGGGCATGTCGCGGTCGTATACAAACCGGGAAGCCGGTCCCACATGCCGACGCGACAAACTTTCTTTGATCTTCTGGATCAGGTCGCCCGAAAACTCGTCGTCGATGTACAACTCGGCGTCGCGGGTCAGCTTGATCGAGAAGGTGTCGATAATGTGATACCCCGGGAACATCCACGATACGCTATGCCGTACGATGTCGTCGAGGATGATGATATCGTGGCGGTTGGGCGCTGAGGGCAACGCAATAAAACGCGGAAGGTGGTCGGATGGAATTTTAACGATGGCGTATTCGCGGGGGCCGGTTGGGGTGTCTTTGGCCTTCATCAGTATGCTGAGGTACAAAGCGCCGTTATTTAAAAAAGGCCTGATCTTGTTTTTTACCAGTAATACAGGCTGCACGTAGGGCAACATGTGCTCTTTGAAGTAATTTTCCACGTATTGGCGCTGTGCCTCATTGAGGTCGAGGCGGCGCAGTATGTGTATGTTGTGTTTTTTTAGTTCGGGAATGATCTGCTTCTCAAATATCTTGCCGAATTCTTCCTGTTGTTTGTTGACAATCAATTGTATCTCCCTCACAATCAGCTTGGGCGATATATCGAGCTCGCGTTTGGTCTTTTTTCCCACCCGCAGCAGGTTGCGGTGGTTGGCCATCCGTACTTTGAAGAATTCGTCGAGGTTGGAAGAATAAATGGCCAGGAATTTGATGCGCTCAAATAAAGGCACCGCAGGGTCTTTAGCCTCCTGCAATACGCGATAGTTGAACGATAGCCAACTAATATCCCGGTGGATTAATAGCGAGGAATTACTGGTCATTCTTCTTGGGTTTACTGTTCTCTGTTCTCTGTTCTCTGTTCTCTGTTCTCTGTTCTCTGTTCTCTGTTCTCTGTTAAGTTTAGCTGGTAAAGATAAGGAACGGAACCGACAACGGACAACAGAGAACGGAGAACGGAGAACATCAAAACAACGACATCTGCCTATCCTGCCACGAAGGCCCCCTCACCTGCACCCCGAGTTGTGCGGCGGCTTGCTGCCAGAGGTATTGTGCCAATTGCGGCGCGAGCAGGTTGTCGGGTTCGTGGGTGAAAAAATAGACCTCCTTCAGGCCGTTTTCGTACCAATTGCGCAGTCGGGTTATCCAGTCATCGCAGCGGCTGTAATCGCTAGGGTGCAAGGCGTTGCCCACAAACCTGACGAGCACCGTGGACGTAGTAAGTCGCATATGCAATACATCGCGGCGACCGGCCACATCGGTGAGGACGGTAGACATACCTTCGCTTTCCAGCAAATCAAACAGCGCTGCCGCTGCGCCCGCATCGGCATACCATCCGGGATGCCGCACTTCGAGCGCCAGCGGGATATGTTTGGGGAAACGCGAAGCAAACCGGCTAATGACCGGCATTTTTTCGGGGCCGAAGTATGGAGGCAACTGCAAAAAACAGCAGCCCAACTTGTCGTCGAGCAACGCAATCACTTCGCAAAATTGCCAGAGCGCCTCGCCGCCCAATCCCAAATCGCCGCTGTGGCTGATGACTTGCGGAATTTTGGGGCAAAAACGAAAATCGGCAGGCGTCTCTTCCCGCCATTTGGCCACCGTTTCGGGGGTAGGAATGCGGTAATGGGTGGTATTGTG
>JAEUUQ010000084.1 GCA_016787505.1 Saprospiraceae bacterium
CTGGAGTTTGACTTCTTGCGCTATGTTTCAAAAAGCGGAAAGCGACAAGAAAAAAACCGACCAGGGCGATACCCTCGAGCCCATACAGGGCAGACGCGTATATGACCCCGAGAAGGGAACCTACGTGGTGATCGAGGAGGCACTTCAGGAAAAAATGGATACGATTATCTGGAAAGATATTCCCACCAGCACCTATCCGCCTATTACTTCCGCCGTTTCGGAGATGCCGAACGACCTCCCGGGTGAAGTCGTAAGCGTAGATAGAAATACAGGCTCGGAATTCTTTTCTTCCTATAATGTAGCTATTCTGCTGCCTTTTTTAACCGATAAGATGAATTTGTCGACGGGTACGAATGGCTCAGTGCCTGAAAACTCGGCCTGGGCGCTTAATTTTTACAGCGGCGCCCGCTTGGCACTCGACGTGCTGAGCGATGAAGGCGTTAACCTCAATGTGTCCGTCATTGACACGAAAGCCTCCGAGGAGACCTGCACCGCGCTGGCGCGTACCAACACCGACCTCCGAAATGCGCATCTGATTATTGGGCCATACCGCCGAAATAATGTAGCAATAATGGCCCAATTGGCTAAGGATGAGGATATTGTGCTGGTATCTCCGTTTACGGCAGCTTCGGGCGTTTCGAGTGATAATCCGAACTATATACAGGTTAATCCAACTTTGGAAGCACACTGTAAGACGATTATGCGGCATGCCTTGCGTTCGTACAGTCCCGAAAATATCGTGCTGGTAAGTAAAGACATACAGGCCGAGCGCGCGAGACTCCAATATTTTCACGATGAATATAAACTTGAAATGAATAATCGCGTAACGGTTCCGCTGCGCGAGTTTATCATCAGGGATGAATCTGCCAATTTCAACCAATTGAATGTAATGCCGTTCGTATCGGTAGGGGATACGGCTGTCTTTATTGTCCCTTCCTGGTCAGACGAGACATTTATCTACGCCCTGCTCAGAAAAATTGAATTGTCGAAAAGCCCCGAAAGTTTTGTCGTAGTGTACGGCATGCCGCAGTGGATGGCTTTCGACAAAATAGATTTTTCTTATTACGAAAAGCTGCACATCCACATCAGCGCCAGTTCGTATATCGACCCAATATCTGTTGATGTACAGTCGTTTAAACGCCAATATTTTGACCGGTTTGGCGCTGTTCCAGTGGAGGAATCCTACCTGGGCTACGACGTTACCTTGTACTTTGGTCGTATGTTGCACAAATACGGCAGCAAATTCCAGCGCTCTTTTGACCGAAACCCATACACCGGACTGCAAACCCGGTTTGATTTTCAACCCGTGATGAAAGCCAATGCAGCCGGCAGCGACCGCTATCAGGTTGATCAGTATGAAAATTCTTTTATCCATATCCTGAAATTCCAGGACTACCAGTTTAGACCCGCAGACGACTAAGTGAGAGGGAGAGAGGGAGAGGCAGTGGAGAACAAAGCATGAATGCTCAGCGCGAAGAAAAATTCAGGCGGGTGGCCTCCAGGAGGCAGCCCAATCTGACGGTCATTCTCGAGAATGTAATCGATCCTCATAATATTGGCGCCGTATTGAGAAGCTGCGATTCTGTGGGTATCAAAGAGGTCTTTGTGTTGTATACGGAGCCCGAATTGCAGCAAATTCAATCCTTGCCACTGGGGCGCCGCACTTCTGGCGGCGCGCGTCGCTGGCTCGACGTACATTTTTATGCCGACATCGCCGCTTGTTTCTCCCATGTCAGGCAAAATTATCAGCGGATTTTAGGCACCCGCCTCCACCAAAACGCCACTTCGCTCTATGAGCTCGACCTTACTGAATCAGTCGCCTTGCTGTTTGGCAACGAAAAAAACGGAATTACCAACGAGGTGGCAGCCCAGTGCGACGCCCATTTTGTAATCCCGCAAATAGGCATGGCCGAGAGCCTGAATATTTCGGTGGCCTGCGCCGTCACGCTCTACGAAGCCTACCGCCAACGCCAGTCTAAAGGCATGTACGATACGAATTTGCCCCTCAGCGAGGCAGAGCAGGAAGCCCTTTTCCAGGAGTATGTGAGGAAACACGAAGAAGGCATTCATCAGCGGAGCGCCCTGAAGAGAGGGTGAGAGTGTGGGACTAGATAGCCAGCACTTCCGCCATCCTCACCAGGTCGTTATTCAGGGGTTTATCCTGTTTAATTGCTTCTGCAAAGGGCGTATAGCTGATACTATCGTGTACCAAACCCACCATCACATTGCTTTTGCCTTGTAGCAGCGCTTCAACGGCTGAAAAGCCCAGGCGGCTGGCCAGCAGGCGGTCGAAGCCGGTAGGGGAGCCCCCCCGCTGTAAGTGGCCGATAATAGCCACCTTGGTATCGTAATAATCAAAGGCTTCTTTTACTTTTTGCGCGATTTGCGCAGCGCCGCCTTGTGGATGGCCTTCCGCCACGATCACCACGCTGAACAACTTCTTTCGCTTCACGCCTTTTTTCAGTAAATCGATCAGTTCTTCGATAGAGGTGTGGATCTCAGGGATCAGCACGCTGCCGGCGCCCGTGCAGATGGCCGTACTCAGGGCTATGAATCCGGAATTGCGACCCATTACTTCCACAAAAAACAGGCGGTTGTGCGAGTCGGCGGTATCCCTGATTTTGTCGACGGCTTCGATAGCCGTGTTTACCGCCGTATCAAAGCCGACCGTAAAATCGGTGCCGTACAGGTCGTTGTCGATCGTGCCGGGCACACCTATCATGGGTATATCGTATTCTTTTGAAAAAATATCGGCGCCGGTAAAAGTGCCGTTGCCGCCGATGGCAATGCAGGCGTCGATATCGTAGGCCAGCAGCGATTCGTAGGCCATTTTCCGGCCTTCGGCTGTGATAAAACGCTGGCTTCTCGCCGTTTTCAGCATCGTGCCGCCGCGGTGGATAATATTGCCCACATCCCTGACATCCAATCTGGCCAATTCGCCGTCGATCATGCCTTCGTATCCGCGGGATATGCCGTAGACGTGTAGGTCATTGAATGCAGCGGTTCGCACTACTGCTCTGATGGCCGCATTCATGCCTGGCGCGTCGCCACCCGAGGTGAAGACGGCTATACGCTTGATTTCCCTGCTCATAAATAACCTTGCCTTTTGTTATAGTTGTTGGGTGTGAAAAGTAACCAGCTGGTCTATCGGTTTTTTTATAAAAACGCCGGGTTGTATGTCGCGCTCCTGCAATGCTATTTTGATCAAATCCTGGAAGGTAAAGGCGATAGAACCTATGAAGTGCACAGGTAAGGAGAGGTGACCCTTGTATTTGCGAATATGCCTGTCAATAAACTCAACAAAGGAGTTGTATAGCAGTTTTTGAATAAAAAAATGCTCCCTGTGGGCGCCCATAAAGCGGGTAAAGGAGGCCATATACACGTTTGGCGGTTCCTGTCCGTACAAGCGGTCGAGTATCTCGTCTTTTCCGCCGGGCACTACCTGCTCCAGCGCTTCCACCAACTCGGGGGGTAATTCCCTGTAAAAATAGGCGCGTATGAGTTTCTTGGCGATATGGGTGCCGCTGCCTTCATCGCCTGCGAGATAGCCCAGGTTGGTCACGTTATCCGTCACGTCGTGGCCGTCAAACAAACACGAATTGGAGCCGGTGCCCAATATGCAGGCAATGCCCGGGTCGTTGCCGCAGGTAGCCCTGGCGGCGCCCAGCAGGTCGTGTTCCACTTCCACATCGGCACGCGAAAAGACCTGGCGCAGCGCTTGAGAGACGATTTCCTGGCGTTTTTCATCCCAGCAGCCCGAACCGTAGTAGTATACGTGCGTGGCTTCGTCCCTGTTGTAGGTACTGCCCAGCGCTTTGTCCAATTCGCGTTTTATCACCTCAGAGGAGTGGAAGACAGGGTTAAATCCCATGGTTCCCACGCTCTCAACGCCTTGCTTTCCGATGAGCTTCCAATCTGCTTTTGTCGATCCACTGTCTGCTACGATTATCATAACCGGCTGTGTTTGTTGTTACAAAAGTAGTGTAAATTATACACTAAGTAAACACTTCAAGCGATTATTTACCGCTATGTATGATGGTTAAAACTCTGCGTCACTCCGTTTTACTCCATTTAACTCTGTGGTAAAAAAAGAAACAAAAAGTTGTATAATTAAACGAATTGTTTTATTTTTGAAATTCGTTTTCACAAATTCACAAGCTATGACCAAAACTCTACCCATATCCTGGCATTTCGCGCAGGCGGGCGCCATGTCGGCAGCGCTGGCTTCAAAGCTATCCACAAGCTGGTTTAAGCTATTCGTTTTGAGCATGTTAGCTTATATTTTCTTTAAAAAAGACATCAGCATCGAGTTCACCATGGGCGCCCAGAGCCATAGGGTAGGGGAGCAGGCCGCGGTGAGCCCTGCCCGGTTGGAAGAAAA
>JAEUUQ010000110.1 GCA_016787505.1 Saprospiraceae bacterium
GGTGGTATGATGTCAAATGACCCCGCCGTATGGGGCATTACAGAAGCTTTTAGAACCGGCATTGCCCAAGATCTCAAAGATATTATTGTCATATCCATAGGTACGGGAATGTACCCGGGAATGGCAGGTATCGGCATTCACAATAACACTTGTTGGGATTGTCCTACTACAGCTAACGGTAACTGGGGACTCTATGAATGGGTTCTCGCCGATGACCTTAAAAACCTGGAAGGACAAGAAGAAAGCTCTGGTGTAATGATAGATATTATCCTCGATGCACTTCAAATGGCCACTGATGCCCAGTTGCAAGCACTGCAAAAATCCGGGCTCACGTATTTTAGATTGGAGCCTACGCTTGCTATGTCACAATCTGACATGGATAATATTACTCCGGCTAATATTCAATCCTTAATTGATACTACCCGGAGTTATTTGTCGAGCGTAGATGGACAAGCTACGTTAAGCCAGGTTGTTGCGGCTTTGAAGGGGAATTAGCTCGACTTTTGCATTTTGAGCAAAAACAGAAAAGACCTCGGAGAGGTCTAACATTGATAGTAAAAAATACAGTTAAAACCGCATCGACCTCGGAGAGGTCGCATATTAAAAGGGCACAAATATGCGACCTCTCCGAGGTCGGTATTAGTTTTGTTATTTTTTACAAATATGCGACCTCTCCGAGGTCATACCACTTCCGCTGCTATTGCTTCACCACTTTTTGAATAAACGTTTTTTTGTCGGTTTGAACCAATACGAAATATATTCCTCTTGGTAGGTTTTCAATTGAAAATTCCGTGCTGAAATATTCATTTTCTATTTCACCTATCGTATTGTAAACCCGGACACTTTGAACTTTTTGGTTGGCAAAATGGATGTTTACCATGCCATTTGTCGGATTGGGAAATAGGTTTAATTCACCTTCATCTGAAACTTCTTGATTACTGGTGGGAAGTTGCTCTCCATCTTTTATTTTCCAATACCCTCTGCCATAAGTGCCCACGCGAACGGTGCTGTCGGGCTCGTAATAGTGTATATCGCCGATAACCACGTAAGGCAAAGTTGCGTTGTTAAACAATGCCCAGCTGCCGCCGCCGTCTTCGGTTTTCCATACGCCGAGGTCGGCGCCGACATACAATGTGTTGGAATTGAAGGGGTTTATGCATAGGGTAGTGGCGGGGATGGGCGGAAAGTTATTGGAAATATTAACCCAGCTATTGCCCCCATTGATTGATTTAAATACCTGGTTTTGAGCGTCAAAGGAACCCACCGTGGCATACACCACGCCGAGCTGATGGGGGTCGGCAGCCAAATCGGTGATGGGCGAGCCGGGCGAACTGCCGAGGGCGGCCCAACTGCTTCCTGCATCCACCGAACGGTATACGATGCCGTCGTGCAATTTGGCGGCATATACCAGGTTGGGATTTGTTTTGTCAAATTCAAAACAACTGATGTAGCCCGTATTGGCGGTGGTTTGCCAATTAGCCCCCCCGTCGACGGTTTTGTACATAAAGTAGTCGTTGGAAGAGAGTAGCACCGACGGGTTTTCGGGATGCATAACCATCGGCATTCGCCACTGGTCGTCGGCGCTGGTGCCATTGTTGATCAGCGCCCAGTTAAGCCCGGAATTAATCGACTTAATACGCCGGTATCTGGCAAAACTGGTAGTGTACCAAATATTTTTATCGGTAAAATCAATAGCGCTGCCAAAAGCGTCGCCGTTAATGCGATTGTCCCAGGCCGGTATCTCGTGCGCCTGGAGGTTGGAAAAAAAGCCTACATCCTGCGCGCCGCCGATTACCACTTCGGGGTCAGTCTGAGCGGAAACCAGGGTATAAAACTGGTGGGTAATCAGACCGTTAGAAATAGACGTCCAGTTGTTACCGCCGTCGCTGCTGTAGTTTACGCCGCCGTCATTCACATCAAAGAGATCGCCGGTCAGCGGATGGTAAATAGTCTGGTGGTGGTCCACGTGTAAGGCGGCGGTACTCATCAGCGTAGTGTCGATAAGCGACCAGCTTTGCCCGCCGTTCAGGCTTTTCCAAAACCGCGTTCCTCCGGCAAAAACGACGTTGGTATCGTTGGGAGCATAACAGACGGTATTGGCAAACCACCCCTGGCACACGTTTTGCGACGGCGGGGGATAGCAATGGAGATCTACATTTGTATTAACGGGTGTCCAGGTGAGGCCGTAGTTATTCGATTTATACAATCCCTTCATCGGACCGACGCCATCGAGGATGCTTTTCGACATATTCAGCAACAGTTTATTGGGATAGCCGGGATGTACCGTTATGCTGGCATAACCAAACTCATTGCCGTTGGGCAGACCGTTGCCGATTTGCGTCCAGCTTTGCCCGGCATTTACAGAGCGGAAAAACCCTCCGGGAATATTGGCATTGTAATAGCGGGCGGCGAGATAAAGCGTATCGGGGTGGAGGGGGTCGGAGATCATTCTCGAGGGCAGCCTGTCGAGCACATAATTAAAAGTGTTACCGCCGTCAGCAGAAAAATACACCCCGAAGGAAGTCGCCACGCATACCTTACTCGTATCCGTATTGCTCCAGTGAATATCCATGCCCGCAAAATTTTGGCTAAGCGCAGCCGTAAGAGGAGTCAATGCAAAAGTCTGTCCGCCGTCGTTAGACGCCAATACGCCGATGCCGCTTGAAAACTCCGTAAGCAAAGAATACCCCTCGCCAGTAGCGATTAAAATTCTGTTGGGGTTTTTGGGATTAATGGCGATGGCGCCGATAGCCAGCGAAGGCAAAAAATCGGTGAGGGGCGTCCAGTGAGCGCCATAATCCACGGTTTTCCACAATCCTCCTCCGGCAGCGCCGACATAAATAACATTCGAATCCGTCGGGTGAAAAGCAATAGAAATGATACGTCCGCTGACATTAGCGGGGCCGAAATTCTGCCATTGGTTTAGCGTTTTTTCATTGCTATCGATGCGCTGCAACTTCTCCCATTCCTGCCATCTCGACCAATCGGGATTGATCACATTTGTCGCATCTCTGTTTAATGCATAATCGGCTGCGCGTTTATATTGCTTGTGCGCTATTAATTCCGGAGTTAATACGGGGCGTTCAATATTATAATTGATTTGTGCCGGCAGCGCAGCGCTGTGCAGCAGTATTATTATCCAAAATATATTTTTATTAAATAGGTGCATTTCTTCGAGTATTTACTGATTTGATGCAGATTTCAATTCGATTACTGACAAAATTGTCACCATTACAATTTCGAGAACAAAATAGATCAAACCTGGCACAGTAAGTTTTTGATATAAATAAATAATCAAGCCCAATGTGAGGCAACAATACAGCAGGTTTGCCATTGCGGTAATTTTCATGTGCAAGTACAAATTTCCTATTTGGCCCAAAAAGCAAAGAAAGGAATGTATACAAAAGATGCATGCAATAAACGATAGCGGATACAATACTTTTGCCGGCATTCCAAAAGCGGGTTCAAATCTCGTTAAAACCAAACCCAGCATAACAGCCGATACGAGCGCGCCTATGCTATCGACGAGGAAGAGTTTTTTTAGGAATGGCATGGTTGTTTTTTCGTGGCAATTTAGGGGTATTCACAATACTCATGTTGAGGTTCATCAAAAAAACCTGGCGGGGTCGCGCCCGGGCTCAAGTCATGCCCAAAACTTGGCGGTGCGAGCTATAAAATGCTAATCGTCAAATATGTTGCTTGATTTTCCAGGGTTTAAAGTACAACTTTTGCTTTATTAGCAACCGGAATCAGCTTAATATCCCGACTAACCACCTGGAGCCGCCTCCCGCCGTGACAACTCCTCCAATACTTTCTCGTACAGGGGTTGCAATTCGCCCACATCATCTCGCAATTGCTTCATCAGCAGGTCGTAATCGGCTTGGGTAATATCGTATTGTGCAAAAATCTGGTCGTAATACACACGGATCATACTGTCTTTGACCGCCGGCGGCAGGTGTTGTACGGCTGCTTCGGCCATGTGTAAATCGGCGAGCAAAAGAACGCGCTGGTCATCGCTTAATGCTACCTGCTCTTCTTTTTTGGTACAAGAGGCTATTACGATAATGCATATCGATGCGAGGACGATTAACTGCTTCATTCTTTCAAATGTTGTTTGGGAAAATAAAAACCTATGAGCCGGCCTGTCGATTGGTTAAATTCTTTCCAGTGTGCCACCTCGGCCTGAACCCCCACAATACCGCAAGTGGGCACATTGGGGATATACGACTCTGCAAACATATTCGCTACGCTGGTCAGGGTAGGGTTGTGCCCAAAGAACAGCACCGTGTCATACCTATCGTCTATTTGATGGACAATACGCACAATATCCTGTGGCATAGCCTCATAGATATTATCATCTACCAAAATATCGGAAGCCGGAATGCCAAAAGCGGCTGCGAAAAAAGAAGCGGTAGTAAAAGCCCGGTTGGCCGGGCTTGACACCAGCCGGTCGGGGTGAATACCCATTCCTTTTAACAAAACAGCCATTTGCGGGGCATCGCGCAAACCCCGGCTGCTCAACGGCCTGTCTATATCCTGGAGCTCGGGATCGTCCCAACTCGATTTGGCATGGCGAATAAGGAATAACTTTTTCATAATGATGCAAGATAATACGTCTACACGACAGCCGTTTAAAAAAACAATCACAGCTATAAATCATGTGGCGCAAAAAACGAACTTTGCGAATGAATGAAAAAAGTTGCTATGTATTACAATGACAAAGTTGTTTGGATAACCGGGGCTTCATCCGGCATTGGGGAACATTTTGTATACGCATTGGCCGAGCAGGGCGCCAGATTGGCGATTTCGAGCCGTAACGAAAAAGAGTTGCACCGAGTCAGGCAAAATTGTCACGGCAAAGTCGAGATCCTGGTGGCGCCGCTGGATGTGGCCGATTTTAATAACGTGCCCGTTGTTGCTCAACAAATTTACGACCACTTCGGCCGTATTGACATGGTGATCAATAATGCGGGTATTTCCCAGCGGGCGCTCATCAAAGATACCGCATTAGAAGTAGATCAAAAAATCATGGACGTTAATTATTTCGGCGCCCTGGCTGTTACCAAAGCGGTATTGCCTTTTATGTGGCATCAAGGCGCCGGACAAATCGTAGTGATTAGTAGTGTGATGGGCAAAATCGGCGTGCCGCGCCGCTCTGCTTATGCTGCCTCCAAACACGCCCTGCATGGCTATTTTGATACCCTGCGGGCGGAAGTGGCTGCCGATAATATTAAAGTAACAGTTATCTGCCCCGGTTATGTGCGTACAAACGTTACTATTAATGCGCTTAAGGGTGATGGCTCCGCCAACCAGGTGATGGCCGATGCTACCCGCAAAGGTCTTGACCCTACAGTTTTTGCCCAAAGGGCCTTGCGCGCTATAGCCCGACAGAAAAGAGAGGTTTTTATCGGTGGCAAAGAAATCCACGCAGTGACACTTAAACGCTTGTTTCCCAGCTTGTTTTATTATCTGATTGAAAAATTTAAAACAAACTAAATGCGCATTAAAGAACTAGCCCTTCTTGTTTTTTTTGCCTTGTTTGGCAGCCTGCTTACTAATTCGCTATCAGCCCAAACCCAAAGGGATTCGATGGTGGCGATTACCACCACGGACGGCAATGAGTTTATCGGCTTGCTCGTCGATTCGGATAGCTCGCGAATAGTGCTTTCTACTGAAAAATTCGGCCCCCTGACCATTCGTCAAACCGATATCCTGAGTATTGTTTATATCAACAGAGGAGGCCTGGGCAATCGATACTTCAATACCTGGGCCGAAAACCCTTATGCCTGGCGCTATTTTGCAGGAGTATCCGGATATGGCATTCCACAAGGCCAATTTGTTTATTACAATACCATGGCGTTTGTCAACCAATTCGGCTATGGCGTGAGTAATAATTTATCGATCACCTTGGGAACCGTCCCGACTTTTCTTTTTTTCGGCGCCGATGTGGTGCCCATTTGGATACACGCTAAACTTAGTATCCCCATTAGCGAAAATAAATGGAACGCAGGCGCCGGGGTGTTGTACATCTTGCCACTGGGCGAAGAAGAAGAATCGGCCGGGTTTATTTACGGCGTAAGCACCCACGGTACCAAAGACAAGCATATTTCTTTTATATTGGGCAATGGTTTTGATCGCGACGGCCTTTGGGATAAATTCACCATTGGCATCAGCGGCACCTACCGCACCGGCAGGCGGCACTACCTGCTCACAGAAAGCTACTGGCTGGGCGTCCCCGGAGAACGCGTATTTATTTTGGGCATCGGTGGCCGCTATACCGCCCGGCGCCTGGCCATCGAATATGGCATTGCACACCCGCTTTACAATGATTTTAACGATAGCATCAATACAACCCCCATCGGTATACCTCACGCTAGTTTAATCGTACCCTTGGGTGGAAGGAAGGATTAACAAAATGTTTCCCTATGAAAAAGCAACTTACACTTATCCTGCTTGTGACCGCCGGATTGGCGGTTACAGCTATGGCTCAACCACAAACAACTTGGGAAGGCAATATCTCCACCAATTGGAATTACAGCCCTAATTGGAGTTCGGGAGTGCCCGATAACACGAAAACAGCTCGCTTTGTAGCCGCCAGACCGAATTATCCCGTCCTTGATCATAATGTAGAAGTAGCGGTTTTGATTGTCGAAGGCGGAAATATCAACCTGGGCGGATACACTTTGCAAGTAAACGGAAATGTCACCATCTCCGGCGCAAACCCCAACGTATTAAATATTAGCAATGGCGTCTTAACTGCCAGCAATTTTGTGCTAGTAGAAGATGTTACGTTCAACAATATTGAACTTCGCAAAACCGGCGCCAATAACACCGCTTTTTACAACGACGTAGTGTTTAACGGTACTACTGTCATTAATACAACCTCCACCGCCGGTTTCGGCAGCATTTTTATACTGGGCAGCACCGACGGTTATGATATTACATTTAATGACGACGTTTATTTCCGAAACAATGGCGCCAATACAGTCATTCAAATAGGCGCTGACACCGGTTCTATTGCATTAAACGGCGACGTCTACCTGCAAAATACGCAACCCGGCTCTTATATCCGGTTTGGCGACGATGGAACTATCGCCGTTGCTGCCGATAAGGCATTCAAGATCGAAAGCGATAATTATAATACCGGAACGCTCTATTTTAACAACGTAACCCAAAACGGCAGCGCTCCCAACGATACGCTACTAATGAACTCGCTTGATATTCGCAATAGCACTTTTGGCGGCGCTTTCACAGCTGATCTGAATACCAGTTTGATTTTGGTGGACTCCTCAACTTTTCTCAGCGAATGCACCTTGATCGCCCCCAGTCTGGCAAATATTCGGAACAGTCTCTTCCAGGATGCGGCTTTGTTTAACAAAACCGGAGCGGGCGCCAATTCCTGGGGAGGGGGCAATACCTTCAACGACGCCTGCGAAATCAATAAGTCGGGCAGCGGCTCGATCTCTACGGCTTCGATTGAAGGCGATACCTTTAATATGGATGTAAAGCTCAAATCATCCGGCACCGGTGATCTTCGAATCGGTTCGGATTATGGGGAAACCAGTATTTTTAAAAAAAATATCGACTTCAACAATTCGGCCAAACAGGTGATATTCGGCCCGGGCTCTATTTTGCTCAACGGAACAACGTCGCAATCATTGATCGGCGCCGATTCTCTGACTCATTATTTTGACTACCTGGAAGTGGATAACCCCGATGGAGTTGTACTTCAGATGCCTATAAACATTGGCGCGCAGCTTACCTTCACGGATGGCATTGTGCAATCCAGCGATACCACCGCGGTGACATTTACGGCTTCAGGATTTTCTTTAGGCGCTTCTAATGCCTCGCACGTCGACGGGCTAGTGCGCAAACTCGACCTGGGCGTCGGGATGTCGTTTACTTTTCCTGTCGGCGACTCGAGTTATTATGCGCCTATCTCGGTTAGGGGGTTTTCAGGAACTCCCGATTTTGAAGCGCTGTACAATTACTTTGATCCCGATACAGCCATGTACGACGCCACCCAGGTTGAGGCGCCCATCGATCACATCAGCCGTAGAGAACACTGGCTGCTCAACCTGCTAAGCAGCGGCAGTGCGTATGTTAAACTGAGCTGGGATACGCGCAGCTTGGGTGTGGACACCCCTGCCGACTTAGTAGTAGCCCGCTGGGATGGCTCGAAGTGGGTGAGCGAAGGCGCCGGAACGCTCACCGGCGATGCATCTGCAGGGACTATTGAAACTGCAGCGCCGGTAACCAATTTCAGCCCCTTTACTTTGGCTTCTATCACTGCATTCAACCCATTGCCCATCGAGCTGCTTTATTTTAAAGCTAGTCCGGTTGGACAAACGATTGAATTGGAGTGGGCAACGGCCACAGAGCATAACAACGCCTATTTTACGGTAGAGCGCAGTGTCGACGGAAGGATTTTTGAGGATATAACTACTTTGCCGGGCGCCGGCAATAGCCAACAAATGATCGTTTACAGCAGCCAGGATGATTACCCGCTCGATGGGATCAGCTATTACCGCCTGCGCCAAACCGATTTCGACGGGGCGTCTTCTTTTTCGGGCATATTAAGCGTACATCGCACCACTGATCAGGGGCATATCAGTGTGTTTCCCGTGCCTTCACCCGATAGGCGGTATACGCTGCGTTGGCCCGCTTCATTTGATGTTCGTCGCATCTCTCTTGTAGACGCCACCGGAAGGGCCTTGCCCTTGCAGCCCCCCATAGACGCTACACAAACCACGCTTGAGCTGACTGGCTTGCCTGCAGGGGTTTACTTCGTTTCGTTGCAATCGCCCCAGCAACAGAGGTGGGTGAAAATCATACTGGATTGATTTGTTGATCAGCGCATCAGCACATCAATTTATCGGCATAATCTTAAGCTGCGGGTGTTGACTGA
>JAEUUQ010000135.1 GCA_016787505.1 Saprospiraceae bacterium
CATCTCGATTGAAAGAACAGCGAGCCTTGACCACAAAAGGGTTAATCGTTAGAGAAAACCGCCGTGGTACGTTAAAGCGTATGCCCGGTGGTGTGGGGGGGACGGCGGCGAATGCCGCCTACCTATCCCGATTAGAAAAAAAACAGAGAAGAAAACCAACCCCGAGGGGGTGGCATAATATGAGGTATAATGTCACCCCTCCAGGGTTTAGGTGGTTGTTTTTTTGTATTTCATCATGTCAGCCCTTCGGGCTTTATTCAATAGTATACCTTGCGCCCGAGCTCAGGTCATGCCCAAAACATAGCGGGTTGAGGTGTAAATAATTTATTTCAATTTTAAAACATAGAACATGAGAAACCTCGTTGCTGTTACATTGTTATTCCTGGTTTTAGCGTGTGTACAAAATGAGAATTTGCCTCAAAAATCCAAGGAGCAAATAATCAACGATTTTTTTTAAAAAAAACTGGTATTGATCTCAGCAAAGAATATAATACGGGAGGAAATTGGTTAGAGTTGTCAAAACCTGTACATATTCCGGAGTTGGGTATTGAATTTTATTATCCTTATATGGGGACGACAATTGAATGCTTATATATTTTTGATAATAATACAAAGCGTAATTATTTTAAATGTAATGCGAATGATGCTATTCCAAATATAAATGAACTCCGGAAAAATGAAACGACGAATTATGTTGAAGACATAGGTGCTTTTGGCATTGATTCAATGGGATATTTCAGAGAAAAAACTTACCCTGAGCAAGCAATAGAAGATTATTTAAATGACGCTTTTTTAGATTCATTAATTAGCTTTGAAACATTTAAATTGCTATTAGATACATATTACGAAAATGAAGACAATCTACGCAAAATTTATTTTGATATTAATGACACATTAAATGTTAAAAACTTGATGAAATTGTTAAAGAGCGAAATAGATGCCTTGAATGCTGAAAACAGAACAGAAATGAATAAAAAAGACAAGCTTATACGCGATGTTAATTATATGCTATTGCCGCCGGGTCCGCATGACCAATATAAGTTAATATATAGTCTTCCCGATAAAATGAGGTTTCGAGTAATTAAGTTATTGGTACATTCTTTGCACGCTAATTATCATTTAGACAGTGTTAATTTTGATAAATTTTATTACTCAATGGTCATACAAGATATATCGCTATATACGGAGTATTAACTAAAACAAAAAATGACGTTTATTTAATGCGTAAACATATCCAACTATGAAAATCCGATGCTCCGCACAAAAAGAATACCTGATATTTGAAGCATGCACAGGCTGCATACTGGATTTGGAAATGTATACCGCACACCGTCAAGTTATAGTCATAACTTTTCCGGCTTTGCGGTATTATAGCTCGCCCCCGAGCTTAGGCCATGCCCAAAACTTGGCGGTGCGAGCTATATAAACCAGGAGCCATCGGCAATAATACCAACAGTTTGGTAAGCAACGAAGATGACCCGGGGGGAATGATATTTGTCAATATTGACGATGATGATATGGATAATAAAAAAGACGATAAAGATAACCAAATACCAGGCGGAGATAACGATCTGATGAGGCTTCGTCTGAAACTTGCCCCCGGAGACAGCGGCCTGAATACGGTGAAACTGGAGGTGACGCAAGGAAGCCAGTATGTACAAATATGGAAGTCGGAAGACAAAATAGGTGGTCTATACGAGGCAGGTACCCTGCTCACCCTCGCCCAGCAGGATGGAGATTACCTCGTAGCCGATCTGTGGGTGGAAGGCATACAGGCCCATACGCAACAAAAACAAACTGTATTCAGGCTCGTAACAGGTGATGAGAGCTTGTGCTCCTTACAGGATGAGGCGTCGCTGACCGTCGTAGGCATCAAAAACCTGAGCTGGCAGGGGCGATTCAACGGATACGACGGCGCGACAAATGCAAGTAATACCCTGGATACTGCGGACCCTAATTTTGTGAACTGGAACAATGCAGATAACACGCCAATTAATAGCTTCAGGGTTTTTCCGGATAAGAGGATTATTGATCCAAATGATCCTACTACCGAAAAACCCATTCTTACTCCCCTTCGCGACACAGTAAATATCTGCATCATGTTTTCAGCGCCGCCCACTGAACCGTTTAGTTTGTATTTGAGGGCTTTTGATGTAGATGATCCTTCGGAGAAAAACTCCCAGGTAGATCCTAATGACAGCAATACTTCGGGCAGCTACGACGGCACGAATGGAGCGCCCGGATTTTACGCCCCTCTCACATACACTGCAGAAGAAGACAACAGAGGCGAGGTCATGGGCAAAAAATCCGGGCATTTGCTGGGCGATGACGACGGCGACGGCCTGGTGCAAATAGATATTCAGCCCGATAGTACTATGTTTTGCAACGGGTTTAAGGTATCGCTGCATCCGGGCGACAATTATCGCGTTGCCGCAGCTTTTGGGCCGGAGATGTTGATGCGCTTAGGCAACAACGACAAAAAACACAAGATACACCTTATTGACACCGTTAACAATAAGCAATATTTCGAATCCGGTAAAATGGTATCGGGGGTACTGACTGTATGGCGCTTGCTCAATATAGAGTTTGCCAGTATGAAGGGGCTGTCGGGCGACGACAACAAGGTAAGAGCCTGGATTAGCGATTTTAGAGATGGGGGCGGCAAAGCATCCAAAGCCAAAGAATTGGTTATCAAGGAAGCCGAGTATGACTTAATGCTGAACGATAACGCTCCTCCGGATATTTTCGATCTGCGTGGATTGGAGGAACACTTTCCCGATATTGACCAAAATCCACCTTCATTAGATCTCGATAGCGGCGGTAACGGCCGGTTTGAAAATGGCGAATTAAGCGTTGATTCAGCAGTTTTTGACGTAATTGGCAACGGCAAAAACTACGTGCAAATGAAAAAAAAAGGCGCTTTAGTGGGTACTCACCTTGTTTTTAAACTAACGCCTCCAGGTAGTTCTGTTATAACAGGCACTGTTTCCGAAATTGAAAAAAACGTAATAGGCGATTCTGTTAATTATGTTTTTTATTTGCAAACCAGCCAGTCATTGGCCGGTGTACCGGACAGCAGTCTTTTTGTACTCACCGACCCGGATACAACCATTAGAGGAGATACCCTGGGGCCCATACTAGCAATAGACACCTTAAAAAAAAACCTGACGATTGCCAAATTTAGAAAATTTGTAAAACTACGAGACGATGACAGAACGGCTGTTCATCAACTATTGCCCTATGATTTTGCTGCTGACCCTCTTAATCTGAAAGGGCCCATTAACCCAACTTATCACAAGGTATATCTGGAATCCATTGCTGTTTATTCAGAACAATTATTCGATTTCAAACACACAATATACGATAATAAAAGTGTTCGTGATTGGATATTTACGGCTTCAACTTATAAGAATGCAGATGGCAGTTCGGGAGGAGACCGTGTAGGAGTATGGCAGTGTTTGGTATGTACTGTTTGGCAATCAGGAAAGTTCAGAGAGAGAGACAATGACCCACAAGGAACTCAACAAGATACTACAAATTTAGGGCTTACCCTTAGTTCTTTAAGTAATAGTATCGTTGAGCCAGGTGGAGATACTTCCGTTTTTCCTTTAGAAAACTTCATGGATAGAGTTGGGAATTTACAGGATTTAGGCATCAGTATTATACATGAATTAGGGCATCAGTTTGGTTTAGGTCATACAACTCAGGTTAATACGTTAATGTACCCTGTTTTATCCCAAAACACTCAAAGTATGTTAGACATCCATCGAAATTTAGTACGTTGTCGAAAAGTATCACCAGGTAAACAATAAATATGCGACATGAAAAAACAAATCTTCGTCAGCCTTATAGCCTTCGCGCTTATGAGTTCTAGCGCGCACAGCCAAAAGGATCTATTTTTTGCAGATATCAAACTGGCAAAAGATACGCTATATCCTTTTGATATGCTTGTGTTTACTGTTTATCTTAAAGCGATACAACCTGTAAATGCTCGGGCCTATAACAAAAACTCAAAATTGCAGATAAGAATGGAAGAACCAAGCCAGAGCAAGTGGTATTTTTACGAAGGCATGGAAGGCGATTTTGGCGGGTTCATAGATGATGATTCAGAGGCAAAAATTATGATTTCGCCAGATTTCCTTTTTTCCCATTCCTTTACAATGGAATACAGCCCTGATCCGGCATTGGCCCGTCAAGATACTATTTGTCCTTATTCTTTAATGCCGGGAAAGTACGCTCTAAGGGTGATTTACTCGCCCGACATGCTGATTAGGCACGCATGGGATGGTAATAATGTGATAGAAAAGTGCACAGATTGTGTAATAAAAGAAGTCCCGGTAGTTGTACTTGACCATTATCTTGGGCCGGATCAGGCTGCGTATGAGTGGATAAAAAAACAAAAATATAAGTGTATTCTTTTTAGATCCTATTATGCATATAGAGCAATGGACGAAATAATAGCCCAGGGAGAGGAGTTTTTAAGGCTTTTTCCTGAATCGTCGTTGGTGCCTATGATTCATTGCAAAGTAGGGGAAAACCTTCGGAAAAATTACGAAAGAAACGCCGAAGAATCCAAACTATCCCCGGCGGAGGCGGCCCAAAAACTGGAGGCGATAGTGACGCACCTGAACTACTACAAGCATTTGAAAAAGTACGAACCATT
The DNA here is from genome assembly GCA_016787505.1 of Saprospiraceae bacterium. Classification (GTDB taxonomy): domain Bacteria; phylum Bacteroidota; class Bacteroidia; order Chitinophagales; family Saprospiraceae; genus JABWBR01. The sequence continues at coordinate 4,664 of JAEUUQ010000135.1, forward strand.
GTATATGTATTACCTCCTGATGCACGAGAAATACAAAGACATTCTGCTTCGCTTTAAAGCCCGGCATGGAATCAAATAACCCAAAATGAAAACAGCCATGACAAAAAAGATAGCGATAGCGCAACTGTTAATACACATAGCAATAGTGGCCTGTTATGGCCAAATAGCCATTACGGAGGTGACCTGTATTTGTTCCCCCGGCACTCCGGGCAGGGTCAGCCTAAGCGCGCAGGGCACAGCCGGGCCTTTTCGGTTTGTTTGGAGCGGTCCAGGTGGATATATTTCATACAATCAAAACCCCACCAACATCACCACTCCCGGCCAATACACAGTAAGCGTCACTAATGCCTACGGCTGTGCGGTAGTGCTGCAAAGCAGCGTGCCGGCATGCGCGCCCATGGAGTTGCAGGGCGATATACAGGGAGAAAAATAATTTTTGCATTTTATTTGTTATTTAAAATAAATCATCGTATTTTAGCGACAGGATGTACTATTGATGTTTGTCATCACACACTAATGCCATTTTTTATTTGATTGTGTAAGCGCCTGCGCTTAAGCCGTAATTGTATTTCTCGCTCCGCCTGGTTGTAAGTACAACCTGTGTCCGGATGATGAGTGCCAGATATATTCTAATAATAAAAAATCGCTTGAAAACACCGCTTAAAACCAGCTTTTTCGCCTGCCTGCTCTCCCTGCTGCCTTTTGTAAAGGCCTTTAGCCAGCCTGCCTGGAATACGGTATACACAGAGAACTTTAACAATGTATCGTCGCCGGATGCTGTGCCCAATATGTATTACGGGTGTAGCTTCGCGATCTCCGGCTCAGGCGGCAACAAATACCTGCGCAACTCCTGGGCGGTGGAATATTGCTTTGTGCTTTTCAAACTGAATCTGGATGCAGCCTACGAATACCGCATGACCTGTCGGCGCGAAGCAATGCGCCGGGCAGAAATGTGCAGTTTTTCTATCATACCCAGGCTGGTATTGGCGGCACGGACATCGGCGCAACGACGGCGATCAACTTCAGTTCCTCCATTTTTACCGATATAGGCAGCGAGGCCTTTGATGTGCCACAAAGCGGCGAGTATTATATCGGTATCCGGCCAGGCCTCCTAAACACCGGCAATGTTAACGCCAAAGTGGAATTCGACGATTTCCGCCTGGAGCGCCGCGAGCGCACCGTGATCAGCTTTGCCCAAAGCGCCCTGACGGTGGCCGAAGGCGGCAGCGTAGAGGTGTGCGTCAATGCCTCAAACCCCGACCCCGACGGGCAGGCCTTTGTGGAAGTCGCCCTGAGTACGGATACCTCGCCGCACCTGGCCGGATTTACGACCCAAACCCTGAGTTTCAGCGGCGGCGCCCAAACGCTGCAAAGTTGCTTTACACTGCAAACCGCCCAGCCTACCGGCGGCGAAGACGATAATTATACTTATACACTGACACTGCAAAACCCCTCGGGCGGCTTCAACGCCGGCCTGGGCAGCCCCTCCACACTCACACTGACGGTGCTGGAAGCCAACCCCGGCTGCCCCTGGGCGGGGGAGGATAAGACGATTTGCCAGGGAGAATGTATTATTATTGGCTGCCCGGAGGCGCAACCCCAGGATCCTGCTACCGTTTATTGTTACTCTTGGCTGCCAAACGAATATATGGAAGACTCGCACCAATCGAGTGTTGAAGTCTGCCCCTCCGAAACAACTGTGTATACCGTCATTATCAGATAATCACGGCAATATTGTGGCCACCGATGAGGTAACCATTACGGTTTTACCCATACCGCTGGTAGCATTCGAATCAGATACCATGACCATTTGCAAAACAGGTTTGCCGGGCTTGCGGTCTTCTGCTGATGATCATGCTGAAAAAAATACGTTATGCCCCAATGCTTCAGTTACGCTGGATGCAGGCGTGGATTATGTGTCCTATCTTTGGTCGACAGGCGCTACCAGTCAAACAATAGAAGCATTTTCCGAAGGTTATTACGTTGTGACGGTAACGGCAGACAATGGTTGTGACGGATATGGAATTGTTTTTGTGGACGAGGTATATTGTTCTGCGATAGAAATCAGCAACAGCCAGGATTCGCTTTGCGAAGGAGGCTCGCTGGAATTGACGGCATCGGCAGGGTTTGAATCCTATCTTTGGTCGACAGGAACGGCTGCGCCGCTTGTTACTATTACAGAAACAGGCGTTTATACAGTAGAAGCGGCGGA
>JAEUUQ010000152.1 GCA_016787505.1 Saprospiraceae bacterium
GGAGCAAGATCGTGAAGCCCAATTGTTTGTGTGTGTATTGGCCAGAGGGCTGTGTAGCATAACCAACACGGCGCACTAACTATCCGCCGACATTGAAAATGGCAAGCGATACCGGGGCGGACTGCCATAGTTAGAGTCAAAATCTCATTGAAGCCCCCCGTTAGCCCTTACTCCAAGCCTAGTATCCACTCTTGGCCTGTGTGAGCATCGATCAACGATATGCGCTCATATTTGACCAGAGAGTCAGGCTTTACATAAATATAATCAAGCCGAGTAGTTAATATTCGACCACTATTATTCTGTGAAGCAGAGATAAAACGATAACGTAAATTTTCGCACGGTGTTTCCTTAATAAAAAAAATCTCTCCAGAATTGATGTTTACTTTTCGGATGCCTTCAATATTACACCAAACAATATGGTGATCATCCAACCAGTCTATTGAAGAAGGTGAGTTACTGCCATTATAAGGTGCAAGTGGAGTAAACTGCCAATTATCAGTATTGACATAGCCGATGTAAGTGCCAGCCTGACTGCTAATACTTCCTCCTGTAGCTATGCGATTGTTTTTAAATGCGCCCAATCCAATGGAAATGGGAAGCGTATCTATTATTTCTCCACTTAGATTCATTAATATATTGATATTATTCCCTAATTTAGTTTGAATAGTTTGACCATCATTAATCCAGAAGTAACGAGACATACCAGTTATTGGGTTCAATATTGTCAAACTGCCACCAGTACTTTTTACTTTTTGAATAGGCCCAAAACCTGAACTAAATAGTACCCAGTCTGTTCCACCCCAACGAGGAATATACATAGATTTCGCAGTTGCTATTTGTTGTTTTTCACCTGTACACAGATTAATAGTATTAATTTTGGTAGTATCTCCTTCGAATTGACTAACTACATATAGAAACCTATAGCTATCATACGGACAAAAATGAGGTTTAGACAACAATGGCCAATGGGAAGTGGCGTTAACAAATCCTAATGGAGATATGGGTAATTCAAAGCACGTATCCGGCGGTACAGGTGTCCATGTAATAGTTGAATTGCAGGGGTCGATAAGATCTTCTTCAGATTCCCACTGGCAAGATAAAATACCCACCACACCTGCCAAGGCCCATAATACAAGATAGTGTATAGGTTTCATAGTTTGATCAATTTAGTGGTGTGATAAAACCTATCAGATACTAACGTGCAGAAATAGACGCCAGGAGCAAGATCGTGAAGCCCGACCGCTTGTGTGTATTGGCCGGGAGGCTGCGTCTCATAATCAACACTGTGCACAAGCTGCCCACCGGTATTGAAAATAGCAAACGATACTGAAGCAGCTTGCTCTAGCTCGTAATTAATTTGAACTTCATTTTTTGCCGGATTGGGGTAAATTTTTATGGGCAACTGAGCCTTTTCCGGTTCCCGCTGGGAACTGATAACCACCGGCCCCACAAAGTCGGAAGGCGCACTGGCCAACAGGCTGAATTTCAACTTCGGCGGCCCAGTGTAATAGGTAGGAAATGCGAGTATCTCCTGGGGGGGAATAGTACCTAATGTACAGCCCAAAAGATTGGGAACTACAAGAATCTGATAGCCTGCTATGCTTCCTTTCAAGTAGCCATCTTCATAAACAGGTATACTGTCAAAAAACAAATGGTTGCCCGGCGTGACGATATATTGCCCGCTTTGAGTGTCATACACGGGTTCATCCCACAGGCCGGCGTCGCTACTGCGCGGCCACCAGGCCGGTTTATCGGGGTCGTCCAGGTCGACGGGTTCTATGCCGTATTCAGAAGAGATCGGGATGTTAAAGGGTACGTACACTTTTCGCAATATAGCAGAGGAGGCGTTGTTGATGGTTTCTTCTGTGCAAAGATCGCGAAAGCCGTTGGTGAGCATAAAGGGACACTCGGGTTGGCCGCTGCACACCATATCTTCGTAATCGTAGTTGCCTTCAAATTCAAAATGTATCACCCGCAGGTCGTCGTGTTCTGGGTCTATCATTTCCAGCGCCCGCCCGGCGTTGAGGCGGCCCCAGCCGTTGTAGATGTCGTAGCCGTCTGAATATGAAAGGACTTCGTCTACTATATCTATTGTGCTGTACTCCAATAATCGTTCTACATCTTCCTGCGACAATTCATCACGGGAATGATTCAATAGCAAAGCAGCAGTTCCAGTCGTATGGGGCAGTGATGCAGAAGTGCCATTAAAAAACAGGTATTCCATATTGTTATTGCTGTTTCTAACTGTGCTTAGAACAATATCTTTTGTGCCAGGGGCAATAAAATCCATTTCCGCACCATAGGAACTTCTAAAATCCTCACCAGCAGAATTATTTCCCTGTTCCGGATTTAAATGCTCCCCATCAGTTCCACTAGCCCCCACACTGATCAGCCAATTGTCTTTGTACATGGCCGGGTAGATCACCTGTTCATTGTTTGATACGTGGCCATTATTCCCCCTCGCAACAGTTTGTATCACTTCCAGGTCATAAGCCATTTCAATTTGTTCTCTCAACAATTTGGCTTGCTGTAGAGAAGCGCTACCTGTGGATTCGTCCGGTACTACAAGTTGGGCCTCTATACAAAAAATATCACCTGCGCCTTGTGTAAGCATCAAATCGTATAGGATAGCATCCGTCAAATATGTTATTGTTGAATAGCCAGATTCGGCAATTATTCGGTAGCTGTTCAACAAAGCCCCTATCTGCCCCTGCTCAAGGTTCCCTCCGGCTACACCTGCAATGCCCTTTTCGTTGTTTCGCACTGCCGCCATCACGCCTGCTGCCCGAGTACCGTGACCGACGCCGTCTTCATCTAGTGGGAGAGATACGTCTAATTCTTCCACCGGGTAATTTGCCAGATCTATAATCGTGTCGGCGTTAAACCACAAAGCACTTGTGACAACCGAGCCGTTCAAACCCGGGCAACCCTCACACCCCAGGTCTTCGTGGGTAAACTGCACCCCGGTGTCAAACTGGGCTATTTTTACTTCCCGGTTTAACCAACTTTCCGCCCCATCGACGATGTCCCAAGCCGGTTCGATATTGATATGCGCATCGTCAAAAGCTGTATTGGGAGTATCCCACAGCGAATGTTGGTCGTCATAATGGGGATCGTTGGCGCCGCTAAGCAGGGAAGCTGCGGGAAACCGCAAGGCGTAGTTGGGATGCGCATAACGGATGTAGCGGTAGGGCAGCGTTTCCAGTGCCAGGCTCACCGATACGGGGTGTTTTACCTCGGCCTCCCCGATATTTAGAATAAATGCCGACCATACCCGGGGTATCTGCACGCTCTCCCCTGTGCGGCCAGTCAAATGCGTGGTGGTGCTTTTCAGTTTATGGAATATCCTGATGAGTTTCCAGCGCCCCAATAGCCCCCCCGCCCCCAGGGTGCTGTCCATCAGTGCTATCAGGGCGGTATCGTTGATGATCTGCTCCACCAGTCCCCAGTTCAGGCTGAGATTGTCCACAAACGCGGTATTAACTACATGAGGCGAAAAGCGGACGATAACTTCGTTGAGCGCATAAGCCGGCAGACTATCAGGGCCCGGCACATATTCTTCATCGCGTTTGAAGTCTTCATATTTGATCCACACATAAGCCGGCGTGCCGCCTTCAGCGCTCAGGCCGCCTACCAGGGTTTCCCCCTCGCCCGTAACCAGCACGGCGGTGGGACGGTTGAGCCCGGTAGAATCTCCTGTGTAGCTGCGTTCCCACTCGTACTGGCCCTGGCTGTCGTATTTCAGGGTCAAAAAATGGCTAAGGCCGTCTTCGGTTATCTCACCGGCCACGATCACGTTGCCGGCTTCATCGCTGACCACGCGCCGCCCGGTGAAACTCCTTCCCGTGGCCGCTAAGCTGCCGTAAGTTTTTTCCCACAGCAAATCGCCATCGTCGCCGGCAAGTTTCAGTGTGGCCAGCGCCGTCTGCTGTCCGCTGCTGTCGAGCCCGGCATAACCCGTAGCCAGTACATCGCCGTTGTCGTCTAAGCTTATGTTCAGCGCCGCATCGTCAAAACCGCCGCCGTCAATCGTCACATCCCATACCACATGGAGTGCGGTATCCAATCGGGCGAAAACCATGTCGTAACCGGTACTATCCGAAGGTGCGCTGCCGCATACGTAGAAATCGCCCTGTTCGTCTCTGGCCAGTCCCAGCGGGCATTCAAAGTCGATATCGAAGGCTTCGTGGCGGTAGTTGGGGCCGCTCAGGCCGGTGGGTAGCTTGTAGCGCACTGCGGCGATATCCCAGGTTGAGTCGCTGGAGGCGCTTCCCCCGCTGACTTCAATGGTGGTAGCGTTGAGAAAACGAATGGAAACCGGGGCTTCGTCGAGTTGGGCGTAGTCGTAGCGCTTGGCCCAGTGCGCCGTGCCGTTGGCGTATAACTTGAGGGTCATGAAGTCCATCTGAGTTCCCACTCCCTTGCTGGGACCGGTCACGTACACATTCTGGGCGCCGTCCACGATCAGCGCCGAGGCGTAGTCATCGCCGTTGCCGGTTCCGTTGCGCGTGGCATACCACACCTGGTCGCCGTCGTTTTCGTATTTGACAACCAGAAAATCAAAGTGGAGGCTGGAGGCCGAGTAGGCCGCTCCGGCGAC
>JAEUUQ010000167.1 GCA_016787505.1 Saprospiraceae bacterium
ATCGGCTTGTTATTTTCAGCAAGCGTAGATTTAATGATGTACGGCACCACCAATATCAGCAACCTTACCGCAACGATTGCCGATATCGCAATATGGACTGTAATGGGCGCATTGGCAGGAGCTGTAATCGGCTGGACCCTCAGCATGGGCAGCAAAAGTTAATTTTGTTTGAATGAGTTTGTGATATAAAAACCACCTTTAAACGAATCCACCGCCGGCGTTTTCCTTGAGAAGGCGCCGGCATTTTTTTTGTCAAAAAACAATCAATTATCCCGCTATTTGTCAAATGTCATTTCTTTTTTAAAGTACAATTTCGAATTTTAGAAGCAAATTCATCTAAAGTCATGACAAAGCTGACCTCTCCGCTCCAACAGCAAATGCCTTGTGTGCCGCCCGATTTGGAGGAACTCACCCAAAGAGTACTCCAACTGCGTAACGAAGTGTTAATTGCGGAGAAAACTTACGGGAGTATAGACCACTTACACCCCCATTATCGCAACAGTGCTCGCAATCTACTACAATACCTTGCGCTGCGGCTGCACGAAGTGCGACCGCTTCAGTATGAATTATCAGAGTGGGGATTGTCCTCATTGGGCCGTGCGGAGCGCAAAGTACACGCCACGCTCGACACCTTGCTGCGCATCATGCACCAATTGCTGGGAAAGCACTGGGATCCTGGTGAAAAACCCGTCGTGTGTTTTGAAGATGGTCGTCGCCTGCTCGAAGAAAATACCGAAGCGCTGCTCGGAGAAACGCCCAGCGGCCGTAGAGTGCGTATCATGGTAACAATGCCCACCGAAGCCGCCGACAACTACCGCCTGGCTCTTCAGTTATTGCAAAACGGCATGAATTGCGCACGCATCAACTGCGCACACGATAGCCCGGAAGTGTGGGAAAAGATTATCTCGAATATCAGGCGCGCAGAGGAAATTTCGGGACTGAAATGCCGCATTTTGATGGATTTGGGTGGGCCCAAATTGCGTACCGGGCCACTTGAACCCGGACCTGCAGTATTGAAACTGCGCCCCCGCCGCGACGAATGGGGGCAAGTGCTGGCGCCAGTCCGGCTGTGGCTTTATGATAAAGAAAAAAAACAAGCGCTTGCCGATAATACGCCTGGATTACCCGTTGATGGCCAGTGGCTGTCGAAATGCCGTAAGGGAGATACTATCATTTTGAAGGATGCCCGTCGGTCCAGGCGTAAGATGGTGGTAGCCGAAGTGGCGGAAGGTGTTTGTCTGGCCGAAATGTTCAAAACCGTCTACCTGAAGCAGGGGCTTGAACTTCACCTAAAGCACAAAAATAAAGTTCACGGCACGAAGTTGACCGAAGTGCCCCGTCGCGAGCAGCCTATTGCCTTGCACACCGGCGACATGTTATTGCTTACGCGAAATAACACCCCCGGTCGCCCGGCTGTGACCGATGAAACGGGCAAAGTACTCCAGCCGGCAATTATCGGGTGTTCTATCCCCGAAGTGTTCGACGACCTGCAGCCCGGCGAGCCCATTTGGTTTGACGACGGCAAAATCGGCGGCATGATAGAACGTATTGAGACCGACCAGGTACACGTGCGCATCACCCATGCTAAAATCGGCGGCGAAAAACTGCGCAGCGAAAAGGGCATCAACCTGCCTGAAACTAACCTCCACTTAAACGCCCTGACCCCCGAAGACGTCGAAGCCCTCCGTTTTGTGGTCAAATACGCAGATATGGTGGGGCTTTCGTTTGCCAACAACGCCAATGATGTTGCCCAGGTCATTGCAGAAATGCAAAAGCTGAGCAACCGCATTCCAGGTGTGGTAATCAAAGTGGAAACCCGGCAGGGCTTTGACAACCTGCCCGATATGATTCTTACCGCCATGCGCACCCCCATTTGCGGGGTGATGATAGCCCGCGGCGACCTGGCCATAGAATGCGGATTCGGCAGGCTTGCCGAACTGCAAGAGCAGATTCTGTGGGTTTGCGAAGCCGCCCACGTACCCGTCATCTGGGCTACTCAGGTGCTCGAGGGTCTCACCAAACAAGGCCTTCCCACCCGTGCGGAGGTGACCGACGCCGCTATGGGGCAGCGCGCCGAATGCATTATGCTAAACAAAGGGGAACACGTGGTGGAAGCTACCCGTGCCCTCGATGATATTTTGCGTCGCATGCAGGATCACCAGACCAAAAAGCGGACGACTATGCGCAAGTTGCACCTGGCAGAGAAGTTTTTTTCAAAAAACCCGGAACCCGTTCCGGCCAAGAAGAAACAGACTGTGTAGGCTGACCTACCAGGCGCCGGCATACGTTAAAGTTTCTCCCGAGATGGATCGCAGGTAATCGTATTTCAAGCGCGTGATCTGCCGGATGTGCAGGTAGTCGTGCGCCAGCCAGTTGGCGAGAAACATATGCCCGCTCATAGTTCCAAATTTGGGATGTAGGTAGGCATTGTCCCATTTGGGCTCAGAAAGCGTGTGCAACCACGCTACGGATGCCTGTCGCTCGGCAACAAATTGCGCAAGCTTCGCCTCATAGTTTTGCCCGATGTATTGCCGTTCGGTCACCCAACCCACGGGATCGATAGGGGGCAGCGCTTGCTCCGGGTGTTCAAGTACGTGGCGCAACCTGGCGCGAAAATCTTCGCGCTCTTCATCGCAAAGGTGGCAAAGAATTTCTAGCAGGCACCATTTTTCGGGTCCCTGTTTCCATAGGTACTCGTCGGGCGTAAGCCCTTCCAATAGCGACTTGAAAACATTGCCGTGGCGCTCGAGTTGCTGAAAGATATGGGTATACATAGTCGGGTAATTTTATACAAATATAACCGCTCATACTGACAAAAATCAACAGCAGCTTCCGGCTTTGTTTATGGCTTTCCTCTTTGTTTTTTGTTAAATTGCACGAGAGACAACAGCCCGCTATCGGGGTTTACCCAACGCTTGGCACCATTTGCGCTGTCTTACTAAATACATGTTTACAAAAACCGAACACCATGAAAAATATTTGGATACTTGGCCTGCTCATCCTCATGCTGGGCGGCTGCAAAAAAGACGCAGTAGACAAATTGTCTTATCAAATGGGTACGCCTTTCCAACTGGCGATAGGCCAAACGGCTGAATGCAGCTGCGGCGCGCCCACTATCGTCTTGAAAGACATTCAGGATAGCCGCTGCCCCACCGGTGTAGACTGCATCTGGGCAGGCGAAGTAAAAGCCGTGCTTGAAGTAAACGGCGTAAGTATGACGCTGGGCCTCAGCCCTAACGTGGAAGTAGAACCTTCGGGCAGTGTAGACGGCTATATAATCGAGCTACGCGCCGTGACGCCCTATCCGCAATACCCCAACGATATTCCGTCAAAGGATTACAGAGCCGAGTTGAAGGTGGTGGAGGAGTATTAGGTGACAGGGTGACAAGGTGACAAGGTGACAGGGTGACAGGGGATATATTATGTAGTCTCGCAGACAAAAAGGGGTTGCCGGCGTATGCAGTGCAACCCTTTTTGCATTTTTTATACCTACCGATTAAACCTAAATGTTAATTTCGAATCCAATTCCTTGACTTTTGTTTGACCAACTGCTCTTCCAATATGAAAAAAAATATACTCCTCGCCCTGTTGTTGACCGGGCTGACAGGAGCGCTTTGCGCCCAATCGCTGCCCGCTGAAATGTATTTTTCTGACGACGGCCGGCGACTCATCACCGGCGGCAGGCACTTTAGCGGGTTGTATGACTCGGCAGTCGTTCGCACCGTATACCTCGATTTTCCGCAGTCCAACTACTGGCAGTTGATGACGCAAAACTACAACAGCCATACCGACATTCCCGCCACGATGACCGTAGACGGGGTGACTTACGATAGCGTGGGCGTGCGGTTTAAAGGGCAAACCTCATATAGCATGTTGCCCGCAGGCTCGCAAAAGCGCTCGTTTAATATAAGCCTCGATTTTGTGCATGAGGATCAAAAGATCATGGGCTACAAAACCCTCAACCTGAATAACTCCTTCCAGGACGAGTCGTTTATGCGCGAAGTATTTTACCTGCACCAGATACGCAAGCACATTCCGGCTGCGCGGGCCAACTATGTCAATTTGTATATCAACGGCCAGAATTGGGGGCTATATCCCAATGTCCAGCAACTCAACAAAGACTACCTCGAAGAATGGTTTCTCAGCAATGACGGCGCCAATTGGCGCGCCGACCGGCCCAGCGGACAAGGCGGCCCCGGCGGGCCGGGTGGCGGCGGCGGCTGGGGCGACGGCACTGCCGCGCTCAACTACCTGGGCGAAGATACCTCCGACTATCAAACTTATTACACCCTCAAAAGCAGCGATATCGACAATCCCTGGGATCGCCTCGTAGCGGTTTGCAACGTTGTAGACAATATTCCCACAGCCCAATTGCGCGATAGCCTGCCCCTATACCTCGATATCGACCGCACGCTGTGGTTCCTGGCCTCCGAAATCGCCTTTAGCGACGACGACAGCTATGTATACAAAGGCAAAATGGACTACTACCTCTACTACGAACCAGAAACCGGCCGCATGACGCCCCTCGAATTCGACGGCAATAGCGTAATGGGCCCCAACCTGGCCAACTGGAGCCCCTTCTACCACGCCGATAACGCCAACTACCCCCTGCTCAATCGCATGCTCGCTATCCCCGAATGGCGCCAACGCTACCTGGCCCATTTACGCACAATTATCGCCGAAGAGCTAAACCCCGAAGTATGCAACGCCATATTGAGCAACTACCAAACTCAAATTGACCAATTGGTACAGGACGACCCCAAGAAATTATACACCTATCAGCAGTTTCTCAGCGAAATAACCGTACTCCGCAATTTTATCACCACCCGTCGCAACAACCTGCTGGTCAATTCGGAAGTGGCCCAATCCAGCGCCGATATCGGCTCGGTTGCCTACTTTAACCTCAATAATGAGGCCTGGACGGCGCCCCTAAACATGGAAGAAACCTACGTACAAGCTGAGGTGAGCCATGCTATCGGCCTCAACCGCGTCAACTTGTATTATGCCACCGGCCTTGTGGGCAATTTCAATGTCGTGCAGATGTTTGACGACGGCCAGCACAACGACAACGAAGCCGAAGACGGCGTCTTTGGCGCTACCATTCCCGGCTATCAGGCAGGTACCTGGGTGCGGTTCTATATCGAAGCATTGACAAATAATAACGCCAAAACGGCTGTTTACTACCCCGCCGGCGCCGAACACGACGTATTTGTATATACCGTGCAAGCTAACGTGGTGACCAACTCCGACGTGGTGATCAACGAACTCATGGCCTCCAACTCTGCCACTGCCGCCGACAATGCCGGCGAATTCGACGACTGGATCGAACTTTACAACAAAAGCGCCAACGCAATCAACCTGACCGGCTACTACCTGTCGGATAATCCAGCCAACCTGGCCAAGTGGGAGTTCCCCGAAGGCTCGGTGATCCCCGGCAACGGCTACCTGGTCATCTGGGCCGACGAAGACGGCGTCCAGGGCGACAACCACTGCAATTTCAAACTCTCCGCCGACGGCGAAATAGTGATGCTGCTCGACCCCAACCTGAACATCCTTGATGAGGTGACTTTTGACGCCCAAACAACTGATAAGGGTTACGCCCGGGTACCCAACGGCACCGGCTCCTTTGTGATACAAAACCCTACTTTTAATGCGAATAATGAATCGGTGACGGGCACAACAACCCTGTACGAAAAAGCTCCGGCGATCCGCGCTTACCCCAACCCCGCACACCAAACGCTTAACCTGGTACTGCCTGAGCAACTGGCCGGCTACAAGGTAGAAGTGCGCAATATGACGGGGCAATTGATACATGCTACTCCTCACACAACAGAAACACTATCGGTAGATGTATCACAATGGCCTGCCGGCCTGTACATGGTAAGATGCGGGGATGCGGTTTGTAGCGTGGTAGTAAGGTAATAGGTTACCGCCATCCTATATCAAGCTTGGCGAGGTGATCCTGGATTTTGGACAGGTTATCGAGCAATACGTCGGTGTCATTATATTTCAGGATGCTGGGATTGTTTTGGTATTCCTGTACATCATCCAGGATTTGTTGTATCACATCGGAGCCTTTTAAAAAAAGTCTGACCATATCGCCCATTTTATAGGCGAGGTCTTCTTTGTCGACGCCCAGCATCTTGGCCTGGTTGTAGGAGTTTAGCGCCCTCAAAAAGTCTCCTTGTCTGTTGTATACTTCAGCCATGTAGTAAAACGCGCTGTTTTCGCCCAATAAACGGGCTTCCTGGAAGCATTGCTCGGCTGATGACAATTCATTTTGCTCCAGATAAGTCATTCCGTCGCTCATATAGCGCTTGCGAAGGCGCTCGTCGTCCAGCGAGTCGAGGTATTGGTCTACTTCCTCCTGATAACCTATAGGGTAGTTGCTTTCCTGGTATTTCTGGAAGGCCTTCACCGCCTCCGAGCGCCCTTCGATGATACTCACCTGGCGAATGGCTTTGCCGAGATAGTAATAAGCAGGCGTAAAATCGGGCAACACCTGTGTGGCAGCGCGAAGAGCATTCAGCGCCTGGCTCCAGTTTTCTTTATCGTCGGGGCTACTGTTTTCGACCAATACCCTGCCCAGGTGGTAATTGGCCTTAACCAGACGAAGACTTTCTTTGGTTTCATCGGCCACAGCAGTGCTGAGCATGGCAGCAGCCTTTTCATGATTGCCCAATATGGTTTCTGCGATAGCTAAAACAACCAGATTATCGGGGAAATCGCCCCAGTTAGAGCCTATCTGCTGCTCCAATAAAGTCTTCAGGTTGGTTATCGGCCCGGCTTTGACCAGCTCAATTTCTTTTTGTCCCAAATTATGTACACCAAACACAACAGCTTCCGGGTCGCCGATAATAATTGGGTTCAAGATATAATTTTGGATTTGCTGCTTCTTGAGGCGTACCTCCTTTGCTAATTGGGTAAAACGATACGTTGTCGTTGGATTTTTGCGAAGAATATCGAGCAGGCTTTTTGTAAGCGCCCCATTTTCAGGGTTTTCTATGCACAGTAGTTTAGTTTTTTCAGACAAGTTATTAGGATTAGCTGCACCAGGGAGGATCGTGAGATTCCCAATTCCCTGCGTAATCCCATCTGCCGTCCGGAGGTAGTCTATTGCCCGTAATATTCCGCGGGGATGAATTTCCCGGGGTGCTACCCCCCTGTTTCCCGGTTTTTCATCAAAGCCTATATCGAGTATACAAGTTAGAAAGCGGGATTCATTTTTTATTTGTAAGTCGTAGAGTTCTTTGAAAAATATATCGCCGATTTTTCCCTGTCGACTATCCACGCTGAGTATAGCCGGTATAAATGGCGTATCATCGCTTGTGAAATCCGGTTCGGATATAGCTCTGGTTATGGGAGGTTCGGACATGGTATAAGCAGCGCCATATCCTGCAAAAAAGAATAATACTGGATATTCTTTCGCCAGTTTTGCATGCTTCTCAAATTCAGAAAGTATTTTTTTTCGGGTAGCGGATTCATCTAGTAACAGGGTAATATTTTCTTTTGGCAAATGGAGGTCTTCTGCCAAGTATTGACGCCAGCTTTCAGCATCTTTTACAGCAGACAGGAGGGCTTTTTCCTTTTTATATTCATTAATACCAATTATCAGCGCATATTTGGTTTGGGGCGTGTTATTGTGATTTGAATATTTATTATACAAATTAATAATCGGATCTTTTTCGCTTAATCCTTGGTGTGTATCTATCCATTTTTTCAGGTGCGATGCCGCTTTTTCATATTGGCCAAACCGGTCGTAAAGTTCGATTAAAGGAATCAAAGCTTCTAGAGCGTTATTTGCTTCTTCTGAATTTATTAAATAGGATTCATATGCAGTAGTCGCTTTATCGAATTCCCTTTTATTAATAAGATGCCGTCCTGTTTTTTTTAGTATGGGAAAAAATAGTGTGTGTAAAAGTGGCGCTTTTTGTAGTAAATTAGATAAACGATAATAATTACTTTCTGATAGCGGCGCCCTGTCATTTGTTGCGATTTGTATTAAATCAGCAGGCTGGATGGATTTTTGCGGGAAAAACAAGGGCGTTATATCGCCTACCATTTTAGGCGTCTGTCTAAAATTCCGGTCTTTAATATACTTTACAACTTGTTCGTGTAAATTATAAGGAACGGAATCCTCGTTTGTATATTCCCTCACAACCGATGCAAGAGCGTATGTAAAAACTCCGTGTGTTTTACCGTCAAATTGCTGTTCATAAGCTTGCTCCCCATCATCGCAGCCAAACATCATAGTGTAATTTCCGCTCTCTTCGACCCTGGTCATAAAATCTGTATCAGAGTGGGTGTCAACTACTAAAAATTTGTTGACCGCCCTGATTTTTTGCATGGCTTCGTGTAGGTCATCACCCCAGATAAAAGTATGGGCTTGTTCTTTTACAGAAATATCGGTAGAGTCGTAAACAACTAGCGCGTACTCATTCGCATTAACTCCCCGTATATAAGCATGGCCGGAAAAATATACAGCTACCGTATCTCCGGGCTCCGCTTTATTGAATAATTCTTCAAAACCATTTTTGATATTTTTACTGGTGGCATTTTCATTTTTTAAAAAAATAATATCGGTATTCTTTCTTTTTGAAGTGATCAATTCAGTGAATAAATTAGCGTCATTGACGCATCCGTTCAGGGGGTTGTAGCATTTTGAATCGCCGTATTGGTCAATTCCAATAACCAATGCAAAAAAGCGGGATTTTTCGGTTTCAAAATGGACGGGTTCTACCAGGCTTTTAAGAGAATCATACTTTGCATGCCCGCTAAAATATTCGCCCATTTCCCTGTATTTATCAATAGCGTCCTGTTCTTTTCCTGCCTGTATAGCTGAAAGAATATATTGATAATACGCGTCGGCTAAAAATTCCTTATCCATAGTCGGGGTATTAGGTTAGCGGGTGGGTAGGTGACCTTTATTTTTTTCAATAAATTCTGCAAGAAGGCGCATGGCTGCCTCGTGATCGCCGGCGCCTTGCAGCGCCTTTGCGTGCCAATAAATAGCTTCGGGCAGATCTATCTGATCCAGTTTGGCATTTTCAATGGCAAACTGGATATGTTTTTCTGCTGAGCGGTATAACCCGGGGTCATACACCTGTTCGGCCAATTGTATGATAAGTTTCCCTATGGCCAAATGTTCTTCCGCATTCATCCCTTTTTTGGGGTGGAAGAAAAATTGTCCGTGTTTGTTGCCGTCGATGTTGAGTTCGCCGTGGCGGGGCGTTTGAAATCCCTCTACTTTTTTCGCTACCTCCTGCAATATTTTTTCGCTAAGCATCACCGCACCGACAGGTTCGTCATTATTGCTCAGCATAGATTTGAAAGCTTCGGCGAAAGGCGAATTTTGGCCTGGTTTGCCATCCAGTACGGGTTCGTCGCGGCCGGCGGTCAGGGCGTACCGGGAGGGGTGTCGCTCGGTATATTTGGCTGGGTCGCCGCTGCTGCGGGTACTCATAAAAAACCGCCCTGCAAAACAAGAGTCGGATACCACAAAAATATGGCGGGCCTTGATGGGTTCTAAAAAGTCGCGCACGGTACTCAAAGGCAGGTATTCCGTAAATTTTTGCGCATCGGCGGGAATCCAGAAGCCGATACCGTTGCGGTTTTCACCGTGCCCCGAATAAATGATCAACAGACTGTCTTTTTCTTCCAGCCGCCGCGAGTATTCGTCTAATGCCACCAGGATATTTTCAGTAGTAGCCTTGTCGTTGTATAGTTTTTTAACATTTTCGGGGGCAAAAGTGTATTTCGTAGTCAGGATGCGGGTAATATCTTCGGCATCTCTTTCGCAGTTATACAAGGGCTTGTGAGTGTTCTCGTATTTGTCGATGGCAATGGCGAGCACGTAATTCACCCCACGCACCAACTCTGCTGCTGCGCTGGTCGACTCAGCGGCCGGTTCCCGCCCGGCTCGTTGTAATCCAAGCTCTGTTTTTTTGCTCTTTCCCATATATTATTTATCTGCGGAGACGCAAAATTTTGCGTCTCTACGGATCAATACAGCGGAAATCCCTGCATAAACCCATTCACCTCGGCCCGCACCTTGTTATTCAGCGCTTCATTTTCCACATCCGAGAGGATGGCGTCCATCCAGTCCACCACTTGCAGGCAGTCATTTTCTTTAAAGCCGCGGCTGGTAATGGCTGCGGCGCCCACGCGGATACCGGAGGTAACCATCGGCGACTGCGTATCGAAGGGCACCATATTTTTATTGACCGTAATATCGGCGCGCACCAGAGCATTTTCTGCCTGCTTGCCGGTCACATTTTTCGAGCGAAGGTCAATGAGCATGAGGTGATTGTCGGTGCCGTCGCTGATCACATGATAACCTTTGTCGATAAAAGCGTAGGCCATCGCCTGGGCATTGCGGATCACTTGTTGGCCGTAGTGTTTGAAATCGGGTTGCAGGGCTTCGTAAAAAGCCACTGCTTTAGCGGCTATGACGTGCTCCAGCGGGCCGCCCTGCATACCGGGGAATACACCGCTGTCGAGTATGGCCGACATCTTGATAGGCTCGCCTTTTTTGGTCGTACGGCCCCAGGGATTGTCAAAATTTTGGCCCATCATAATAATACCGCCACGCGGGCCGCGCAGCGTTTTGTGGGTAGTAGAAGTCACGATATGACAATGCGGCATCGGGTCGTTGAGCAGATCGGCGGCAATGAGTCCGGCGGGGTGGGCAATATCGGCCAGCAGCAGCGCGCCCACTTCGTCGGCGATGGCGCGGAAGCGGGCGTAATCCCAGTCGCGTGCATACGCCGAAGCGCCGCAGATAATCAGTTTGGGGTTTACTTCGCGGGCTTTTGCGGCCACTTTATCCATATCGATAAGTCCGGTTTCCTGTTCAACGCCATAAAAATGAGCGTCAAAGATCTTGCCCGAAAAATTGACCGGCGAGCCGTGTGAGAGGTGTCCGCCGTGCGATAGGTCGAAGCCCAGGATGCTGTCGCCAGGCTGTAATACGGCCAGAAAAACAGCTGCATTAGCCTGGGCGCCTGAGTGAGGTTGTACATTGGCCCAGGTGGCGCCAAACAATTCCTTCAGGCGGTCGATAGCCAGCTGTTCGATTTCGTCTACCACCTCGCAGCCGCCGTAGTAGCGGCGACCTGGATATCCTTCGGCGTATTTGTTGGTAAGGCAGGAGCCCATGGCGTCGAGCACGGCCTGACTCGTAAAATTCTCGGAAGCAATCAGTTCTATTCCCTTGCGTTGTCTTTCCAGTTCTTTGTGAAGCAGGTCAAAAAGACGCGAATCCTGTATCATCGGTAATTTAAGTTTTTGGAAAAGAAAATATGGCTTAAAGGTACAA
>JAEUUQ010000316.1 GCA_016787505.1 Saprospiraceae bacterium
GTTTTTGGGGAAGGATTTTACGGTCAAATCCAGCTACGGCCATATCCGCGATTTGGAGAAAGGCGACGACGCGGTGGATATTAAAAATAATTTTGATCCCAAATATATCGTTTCTCCCGACAAACGCAAGGTGGTCAAGGACCTCAAGGACTGGGTGGGCAAGGTCGACGAGGTGTGGCTCGCCACGGACGAAGACCGCGAGGGCGAAGCCATTTCGTGGCACCTCTGCCAGGTGCTGGGCCTCGACGAGCGGAACACCAAACGTATCGCTTTTCGCGAAATTACTAAACCAGCTATCCAAAACGCAATCAAACAACCCCGCACACTCGATCTCGACCTGGTGAACGCCCAGCAGGCTCGCCGCGTACTCGACCGACTGGTAGGCTACGAGCTGTCGGGTATCCTCTGGAAGAAGATCAAAAGCGGCTTATCCGCAGGCCGCGTGCAATCGGTTGCCCTCAAGCTGGTGGTAGAGCGCGAACGCGAGATTACCCGCTTCGATTCGACGCCGTTTTTTAAGATTGCGGCGATTTTTGAGGTGAAAAACGAACAAGGACGGCTGGTGGAGCTGCGCGCCGAGGCGCCCCAGCGCTTCGATAACAAAGAAGGCGCAGAGAAATTCCTGAAGGGCTGCATAGGCGCTACATTCCGCATCGACGATATCGAACTCAAACCGCTGAAACGCCGCCCCGCCGCGCCGTTTACGACGTCTACGCTGCAACAGGAAGCCAGCCGCAAGCTGGGCTTTTCGGTGAACCGCACGATGTCGGTGGCGCAGAAGCTGTACGAGGCGGGTTTTATTACGTATATGCGTACGGACTCCACGAACCTCAGCGAGATGGCGATCCAGAGTATCGCCGCGGAAATCGAGAAGAGCTACGGCCAAAAGTACGTGCATACCCGCCATTATAAAAATAAGGTGGCCAACGCCCAGGAAGCACACGAGGCGATACGCCCCACGTATATCGAAAATCAGACTGTGCCCGGCCAACGCGACGAACAGCGCCTCTACGAGCTTATCTGGAAGCGCACGATAGCTTCTCAGATGGCCGACGCAGTGCTGGAAAAAACGGTGGTGAGCATAGGCATCTCTACGATGCCCGGCGAAAAGCTGGTGGCCGAAGGCGAGGTACTCAAATTTGACGGCTTCCTGAAGGTATACCTGGAATCGAAGGACGAAGACGACGACGAGGATACGGCAGGTATGCTGCCCCCCCTGGCTAAAGCCCAGGTGCTGCCCCTGCGCGAGATGAACGCCACCGAGCGCTTTACCCGCCCCCCGGCGCGCTACACGGAAGCAAGCCTGGTGAGCAAACTCGAAGAACTCGGCATCGGCCGCCCGTCTACGTATGCGCCGATTATTACGAAAATAATGGAAGAAGGCCGCGGTTATGTGGTGAAGGAAAACCGCGAAGGTGTGGAGCGCCCCTACGAGGTGCTCACGCTCAAGGACGGACAGATTACCAAAGCTACGAAAACCGAAAATACGGGCGCTATCAAAAACCGCCTGTTTCCCACCGACCTCGGCATGGCCGTGTCGGATTTCCTCGACGAGCATTTCGATAAGGTGATGGACTACCGCTTTACGGCGGCCATTGAAAAACAGTTTGACGATATTTCCAACGGTCAGCAGGAGTGGCATCGCATGCTGGCGGATTTTTACCACCCCTTCCACAAAACGGTGGAAAATACGCTGGCTACCGCCGATCGCCCCAGCCGCGAACGCATCCTGGGCAAGGACCCCGCCACCGGACACAGCCTGCTCACCCGCCTGTCACGCCGCGGACCCGTGGTGCAGATCGGCACTCCCGAGGAACTGGGCGCCGATGCCAAACCGCGCTACGCCAACCTCCAGCCGGGGCAGAACATGGAGACGATCACGTTTGAAGAGGCGCTGAGTTTGTTTAAGCTGCCTAAAGTGTTGGGAGATTACCGCGGACAGGAAGTCTCCGTCGGCGCCGGCCGATTCGGCCCGTATGTAAAAGTAAACGACAAGTATATCTCGCTGCCCCGCGGCGAAGACCCACTGGAAGTAAGCCTCGAACGGGCGATTGAATTGATCGGCGAAAAAGAAAAAGAAGACGCTCCACTGGCTACCTACCAGGGATTGCCCATTACCAAAGGCAAAGGCCGCTTCGGGCCTTTCATCAAGTGGAAGGACTTATTTGTGAATGTGCCTAAAAAATACAACTTCGAGCAACTAAGCGCCGCGCAGGCTGTTGAATTATTGGAAGCCAAAATCGAAAAAGAGTCGACGCGGTACATCCAACGCTGGGAGGAGGCCGAAATTTCTATCGAAAACGGCCGCTGGGGGCCCTTTATCCGTTTTGGCAAGGAAAATGTCAAGATGGGCAAATTAGACGGCAAAAAGGTCAGCGCCGAAGAGGCCAAATTGCTTACCCTCGAAGAGGTAAAAGCTATGATCGAAGCAGAATTGCCCGGCGCTTTTGCAAAGGCGGCGAAGAAGGCTAAAGCCCCGGCCAAAAAGGCCAAGGCGCCCGCCAAAAAATCGAAGTGAATCTATTTTCAGGAGCATTAAAGTTAACTCTCATGTCAGACAATAAGAAAGTGCAACCGAATCAACTCAATATCGAATTGCCCGATGATATAGCCGAGGGTATTTATTCCAACCTGGCTATTATTGCCCATTCTCATTCCGAGTTTGTGGTCGATTTTATCCGCATGGTGCCCAATGTGCCGAAGGCAAAGGTGAAGGCGCGTATTATTCTGACTCC
>JAEUUQ010000201.1 GCA_016787505.1 Saprospiraceae bacterium
AAATCGTCGCCGGTATAGCGCTGGGCAAACTGCCGGGAAAACACAATCTGGAATACGTCGCCGAGCCGGCAATGACGTTTGCCCAGGCTTACCAATTCCATAAATTCTTCGTCGCTCAGGTTGCTGGTTTCTTCGCCCTGCAGCCGAAAAGGGTGGGTAGTAAATTTGTGGCCGTACATCAGCGCTTCGAGTTCATCGATTCGGGAAGGCCGGCCTTCGGGCAGATTTTCGACGATATACAGCGTATCGCGAAAATGGTCGATGGCGACGACAAAGCGATAGAGCGTATAGCGCAGATCGGGCAAGTCGTTGCGGCGTTTGGCGGGGTCGAAATGCAGGGTATCGAAGTATTGCACCCCCTCAAAGGCAGTATATCCAAAAAGCCCGTTGAAGCCTTTATAGGGTGTATCGTATTCGACTTCAAAGCTTTGGAGAAAATCCGACATCGCATCCGGCACGTCTTGCATACCGGTCACCGGAGTTTGCCGAAGTGTGCCATCGGGTTTCGATGTAGTAATTGCGCCGTTTTTCACTTCAAAAAACGCCAGCGCATCGAGCCCCAGAAACGACATACAGTCTTCTTTGCTGCGAAAATCATTGCTTTCCAGCAGCACCGGGTCGGTGAAATGGTCGCGCACCTTGAGGTATAACGACACCGGCGTGAGGGTATCGGCCATTTTTTTTCTCACCAGGGCCCGCAATTTGACACGGGTTGAAAAGGCTGTTGCAATATCCATGTGTGTTGGCTTTTGCGCAAACGACAAGCGGCCTGCCGGGTGATCCGACAGGCCGCTTGGTAGAACAATATAGTCAATGGCGCGTCAATTCACCCGGAAGTCCGAGGGATTGTGCCACCACCAATTGTTCTGTATGCGAACTGACATAATTGTATTGTTGATTTTGAACTGCGACAAATATAGGGGTAAAGTTTTTAATAAAACAAGACCTGACGAGCAGTTTTTGTAAAATGAATTATTGTTCCCCCCCTACTCTACCGGCTTCCGATTCAATACCGGTAGTGCGTTTGCGCGACTTAACATTTTCATTACCAAAACGATACCCCAAGCTCAGGCTGGCGCGACGGCTGTCCCAACGGCCACCGCCTTTGGCGTACAATCCGTTAAAATTCGAAAAGCCGTCCCATCCCGTTTCATAAAAAATATCGCTTACATTGACTCTCACATTCAGGCGATCTTTCAAGAACTTGCGTTGCAGGCCGAGGTCGAGGCTCCAGCTTGATTCATACTCAAACACGCCGCCCCATACGCCGGGCCCGGAGTAATACCCCGAAATTTCGCCCGTAAAGCCGGCGGGAAGGGTAAAGGTATGCTGCTGATAGATGCTATAGGTGAAGGCCTGCACATCCACCACGGCGCCTTCGCCGTAGTTGGCCTGGTTGTCGAGGTGTGAAATGCCTGCATTAAAATAGGCGCTCCAGTTTTTGAGG
Source organism: Saprospiraceae bacterium (assembly GCA_016787505.1). Classification (GTDB taxonomy): domain Bacteria; phylum Bacteroidota; class Bacteroidia; order Chitinophagales; family Saprospiraceae; genus JABWBR01. The sequence continues at coordinate 1,448 of JAEUUQ010000201.1, forward strand.
ATCTGCACGGGGGCGCTCACATTAAAACTATAGATGGTTTGTTGCGCCAGGTTGGCCCAGGTGATAAACCCGGCCCGGGGGTCCACATCGTCGGGGGCTATGAGCCGGGTAATCTGATCGGTGGTGCGGCTATAGGCCAATTTGAAGTTGTACCTATAAGACAGGGTATACCCCAATTCGAGGTTATTCACGATTTCCGGCCGGAGGAAGGGGTTGCCCTTTTCGTAAGAAAGTTGGCTAATTTGGTTATTAAACGGGTTGAGCACGTTGTAATCGGGGCGGTTGATGCGTCTGCCGCCATTGAGCGACAAAGTGTGCTTCGGGGCAGGCTGCCAGGTCAATCCCGCATTGGGGAACCAGCTCAGGTAGTTCAATTCGACGGGCGGTTCCTGCAATTCCGGCAAAAAAGCCCGCAGATCGCCGGTAGCATCCGTTTGCTCGGCGCGTATTCCGACGGAGAAATTCCATTTTTCACCCAAGCCGCGGGCATAATTGATATACCCGGCGTATACTTTTTCGTCGTATGTAAACTCATTGGAAGACCGGTTATTCTGAACGGGAAGGCCGTTTATTTCATCATAAAAGAGAAAGGTATTGTCGGAAACCACCTGGCTCAATTTAGCGCCGGCGCCCAGTTTACCTTTCCACAGTTCGTCTTCGTAATCCACTGTAAACGTGTAAATATCGATATCGGTGGGCGTATCAAACCGGTTGATAATCTCGGTGAGCAACACTTCTTCCGAGGCATCGTAATAGCGGTTGGGTTGATAGCGGACGCTCCGGTTTTTGTAGCTGCCGTAGTCCAAATCCATATTGAGGCTGCGGCCTTTGGCATTGTCGAACCGGTAATTGAGGTTGTAGGTTTGCTGGGTTCTACTGTTATCAGCCGTATTATTGGCGACCAGTATACTATCGATATTATCGGGAGTGGTTTCGAGGGCTAGCGTAATGCGGTTGTAAGAAGTATTGTCGGAAATACCCTCGCCTCCGCCTGCCAGAAAGCCGATGGTATGATTTTTTGCAAGGAAAAAATCGGCTCCCAGGCGGTAATTGTAATTGCGCCAGTCGTTTTTATGGTTGTTAATTTCGTGCTGCACCAGGTTGTTCTGGTAGCTTTCAAACAACATCTTATTGAAGCCGCCGCCGTTGCCTAAGCTGCCCGTTCCAAATGCATTTACGCTTTTATTGCGGTAGTTGGCGTTGCCGGTGAGGTTGGCCCGGTGGTATTGGCCCTGGCTGTAAGTGGTATTTACCGAGCCGTTGGCGCCCAGATTTTTGTCTCTTTTTAGTCGAATGTCAATAATGCCGGCGTTGCCTTCCGCTTCGTATTTTGAACCGGGGTTGGTAATAATTTCTATGCGGTCGATTTGTTCGGCGGGCAAATTCTGGAGATAATTGCTGAGGTCTTGTCCGCCCAGCGGCAATCGCTTGCCGTCAACGTAAAGCAGTACGCCGGCGCGCCCCAACACATTGATATTATCGTTGTTATCAACCGTTACATTAGGGGCTTTGCGCAACAGCGAAATGGCATCGGAGCCCGTGCTGTTGATAGTGCCTTCCACGTTAAAAATCGTGCGGTCGGGTTTTATTTCCACCAGCACGCGCGAAGAAGTGACGGTGGCCTGAGTAAGTTCTATGGCGGAAGGGCTTAAGACCAAAACGCCGATATCAATTTGCTGGACGCCATCTACTCGAATATCGGGTTTTCGGAAATCATCGAACCCCAGATAAGAAGCTTCCAGGTAATAGGTTCCGGCTTCGAGGCCCTGAAGCTCGAAAACGCCGTTTTCATCGCTTACGCCTACCTTTAACAAGCTGCTGTCGGAAGTATTGTACAACACCACATTGGCATAGGCGACTGCGCCGCCCTGGTTGTCTTCCAAACGCCCGCGCAGGGTGGGCATTTGCGCATAAATAGAAAGGGTACTGAGACTGATGATCAGGGTAAGAAATACTCTCATGGTTGTCTTTTTGCGGGTGATTAAGCTAAATAAAGACAACTAACTTAAACAATAGTTGCAGGTCAAGGAATTTTTGTCGGACTATGATCGAAAAAGGCGTGGAATTGTACCTCACTGATGTTTTTTTTTTGATCTGATTTCTCACCAGAACGCAGGCGCCAGATTTCTTTCAGGCCGGGTCTTTTTTCACTTTTTGATCCGTTAGCCGGGAAGTGACTTTCGTCAACAAAAAAACCATGGTAGCGGCATAACTTTGGAATACGACCAACCCATCGCAAATGAAAAACAACCTCCTCTCGATCTGGAACCGTTGGCTTGTCCGATTCATCTACGCTCCTGGCGACGACGAGGAGGTTTTGCTGACCAAAAATATCTGGGCAGGGGTTGTTACTTCCACCTTCTTCCTCGGCCTCATGGCGATGGCCGTTTACGGGTGCCTGGGTTTATACATACTGGTGTACCTGATGGCGGGTTTCTGCGCTTATTTGCTAACCATCATGTTGGTGTATCTCCATATTCGGAAGCATGCGGAGGAGTTTTTCGTCGCAACTGAAATTTTCAAAATGCTCTTCGCCTTTGCCGCCGTGCTCATTACCGGCGGGATTTTGCACTCCGGCGGTTTTGTTTTCATCGGTTTTGCCGGAATTTACTTTGCTCTCCTTTTCCCCGATCCCGGCAAAGTGCGGTTTTTACTCCTGCTGTACCTGACCACCGTGGTGCTGGAAGCACTGCTTCAGCCTTATGTGGCGCCGCTGGTCCAATTTTCCGATGCGGAGAACCTGACGCTGTTCGTGCTTTACTTCATAGCAACAGCTGTCACACTGTATTTTTTTATCAGGATTTACAACCGGGAACGCATGCGCTTCCGGCAACTGGAAGCCGAAAAACTCCGGTCGCTCGATGCGGCGAGGAGCCATTTTTTTACCAATATTTCACACGAATTCCGCACCCCGCTGACGGTCATCCTGGGTATGGCAGATGAAATCCGGGCAACTTCCGCCCAAAAGGCTGACTATGCGGCGCACCTGATTCAGTGCAACGGTAAAAAACTGCTGCGCCTCGTAAATCAGTTGCTCGACCTGTCGAAACTGGAGGCCGGCCACCTCACGGCGCATTACGTGCAGGACGATGTCGTGACGGAATTGCGGTACCTGCTGGAATCCTTTCACAGCCTGGCCGAAGCAAAAAATATCCGCCTGCATTTTTCCAGTCAAACCCATGAAATTCCGATGGATTTTGATCTTGAAAAGCTGGAACACCTCGCCGGCAACCTGCTCGAAAATGCCGTCAAATACACGCCCGCCGGGGGTGAAGTTTGGCTCAAAGTGGAGCGGCTGGCGGCGGTTCCATCTTCCCTGGCAGCGACGCTGGAAGCCGGCCCCTGTCTACTCCTTCAAGTCAAAGACACTGGCATTGGCATTCCGCCGGAGCATCTGGGGCGGATTTTCGAGCGGTTTTACCAGGTGGGGGAATGGCCCACCGAAGGTTCGGGCATCGGGCTGGCGATGGTCAGAGAATACGTCCGATTGTTCGGCGGCCACATCGATGTAGACAGCAGGCCGGGCGAGGGCAGCGTGTTTTCTATTTTTTTACCCATCAAAAACACAGCCCCCCGGCGTGTTTCCTCCAACGGGTCTCCCCCTTTGGAAGCCTGGAAGAAGGAGGAAAGATTTTGGCCCAAGAGCAATACAGCCGCCTCCCACCCCAGGTTGTTAATCATTGAGGACAATCCCGACGTGATATATTACCTGCAAAATTTTCTGCACGAAGATTTTGATGTAAAAATCGCTTTTGACGGGGAGCGAGGGATTGAGTTGGCCATTGAAAAAATACCTGACGTCATCATCAGCGACATCATGATGCCGAAAAAAGACGGTCTGGAGGTGTGCCGGGTGTTGAAAAATGACTTTCGCACCAACCACATCCCCATCATCCTGCTGACCGCTAAAACCGATGTAGCCTCCCGCATCGCAGGGCTGGAAGCCGGCGCCGACGCCTATCTGGCCAAGCCTTTCAACCGCCGGGAACTGGAAGTGGAATTAAAAAAACTGACCGCCCTGCGGGAAACACTGAAACGAAAATTCAGCCACAGCCTCGCCCAGCCGCTGCCCCCAAGCCCGCCGAAGGGACTGAACGAGCGCTTTCTTTACGACGTGCAGCACTGCCTGGAAAAGCATTTCCCGGATGAAGATTTCGGAATCAAAGAACTCTGCTCCATGACCGGCGTCAGCCGCACCCAACTCCACCGCAAGCTGATGGCCCTTACCGGGCAGCCCGCCTCGCACTTCATCCGTTCCTTCCGCCTGGAAAAAGCGCGGGAACTACTGCGCACCACCCGCATGACCGTAGCAGAAGTGGCCTACGCGGTTGGTTTCAAGGATTCTTACTACTTCTCCCGCACATTCAGCCAGGAATTCGGGCTTTCACCCTCGGAAGCCAGGGAGGTTTAATATTCAGTTTTTTTATCTGGAACAATAAGACATGGCTTGGAACAATAATCCTTCATCTGCGGGTGGGTAGGGGTATAAATTGAGATCAAAATCAATTTCCAATTGATGCATTCGCCAAGCGGAAAATTTGGCGAATGCCACCATCAAAAATGTAGCCATGAAAAAGAAACCCATATCATTCATTCTGACCGTTTTGGCGATGATAGTGGCCAGCTCATATAAATGTTTGGCCACCGACTCCGGGTTTATGAGTCTCGCCATCGGCAACACTTTTATGCCTCCGCAGGACACTTCCTGGCAAATCACCAAAGGACCGACCGGTCAGGAGTGGTCGGGGCCTTTATCTATTAGCAGTAACGGCGAAATTTTTACCGGGACATACGCCGGGGGAGTGTTCCGTTCCACCGATAGCGGTGAAAATTGGGAACTCGCCGGGTTGGCTGCCAAGCGGGTAGAACTGTTGAGTATTCGCAACAATGGTGATATTTATGCTGCCATTTACGAGGATGAATACTTAACCAATGTATCCACGTTGTTTCGTTCCGAAGACAATGGGGCAAGTTGGGAGGAAATCGAATTTCCCAATTTAAATATAACTGACATCGTATTTAATGAGGAAGGGCATATTTTTATTTCCACTTGGTATAATGGCGGAGTGTTTCGTTCCACCGATAATGGCGTCACCTGGATGAACACTGGTTTAGGAAACCAACTCCTGGGGAAATTGGTCTTTAACAAGGTACAAAACTCCCTTTTTGCCTTAACTCCACAAAATGGGATTTATAGATCCATAAATGGGGGCTTAAATTGGGAAAACGTCGGGCTGGGTGATGTTTATCTGAATAATATAGCAGTTAACCAGGAAGGGCATCTCTTTGTTGGTTCGGATACAGGATTGTATCGTTCCACCGACAACGGGGAGGATTGGACTTTGTTCGCATTTCCGGATACCGATGCCAGGGTGCTGGGTATCAATAACAGTGGTCATATCTTTGCCAATGCAATTTTCCAATTCGTTGAAGGCCATACTTTTCGCACGATTGATAATGGCGCCACCTGGGATACTATTAACCCTCCAAGTTATATTTCCGGTTTTGCCTTCAATAACAACGACTATATTTTTGCCAGAGCCGTTTCCGGTGAGGTAATACGTTCCTTGGACAACGGCGACACCTGGAGTGAGTTCAGATCTGGATTGGCAAATACAAGAACTCTCGACCTGGCGATTAACGACAACAATCGCCTGGTTGCCGGGCATTGGGGAGGTTTGTCCATTTCTGATGATGCGGGAGAAAGTTGGGAAACTATTCCTATAACTCAGTTGGGATTCGTACCTTTTTATGTAGCGACGAACAATGAAGGCCATATTTTCACAATAGGTTTCGTTTGGGCGCCTATTGGACTTTTCCGTTCAACTGATAATGGCGAAACATGGGTTCAAATTAACGCCCCTAATTCCTCTTTTCCATTATTCATCAATGAAAATGGTCAAATTTTTACCGGAGGGACAAATGGCAACGCCCGTGATGTATTACGCTCAACCGATAACGGCGAAACATGGACCCCCCTTGGATTGAGCATTGCCTTTTCAAATAATATCACTGCCATTACTACCAATACTGTAGAGGGAATTTTCGTCGGAACCGGGGAGGGAACTATATATCGTTCCCTGGACGATGGTGATACCTGGAGCAGCACCAATCTTACGAATTCGATGATATCTGCACTGGCTGTGAATGGCCAGGGCGCTGTATTGGCCGGTTCGGATGAAGGCAAGCTGTTTAGCTCCAGCGACAATGGTGAAACATGGGCTGAAATCGGGCATCTGAATGGTTTTATCCTGGATATAATCTTCCATCCGGAAGGCGCAATACTTGCCGCAACTGAAAACCTGGGCATATTCATTTCCGCTGACAATGGCGATAACTGGTATCCTTTTAACCAAGGGCTTGGTAATGTAAAAGTTACAGGCTTGGTGATGGATACGCAAGGCAACTTGTTTGCCGGAACTAATGGGAATGGCGTATTTAAATACGGAGGCACCGTCACTTCGGTTAAGGGTAGTCCTGTTGATGCCGGAAACTCCGCTGTTTTGCTGTGGAATTACCCGAATCCTTCCTTTGGAACAACAACCATTTTTTACCAACTCGACCAAACGGCTGACGTGGAATTGTTCATTTATGACCTGTACGGTCGCCAGGTAGGTACATTGGTAAGCGGCAGGCAAACAGCGGGTGAATATTCGGTTGTTTTTGACGGGAAGGACCTGCCCAAAGGGGTCTATCTGTGCGGCCTGCAGTTGAACAGGCAAAGAAGGTATTGGGTGAAAATAATGGTGCAATAACGAAAGAGAAAAAGTATGCATCTGCCTGCATGTAACAACAGTCCAAGATGTGTAACAAGAGTTCATTGCTTTCAGGCGAAAGGAAGGCTAATTTACCAGGTGTGAACGATCTCCAATAATTAGTAAAATCAAAGCCATGAAAAAAATAACCGAAATCAACGCATCCTTTTGGGCGGCTCTTTTCCTGTCGCTCTTCACTTTGCCTTGCCTGGCGCAATGGACATGGGAACCAGAAAACGATTTGCCTATCGCACTTTTTGAGACAGACCCGGTCGTTCTGAATGGAAAAATATACGTATTCGGTGGAGGACTTGGCGGAGGAAAATCCTCTAATACCGTTTGGGTATTTGAACCCGGAGCGGGATGGGATTCCGGGGGGGAAATGCCGGACTCGCTCGAAGATGTCATCGTAGAAGTTTACAACGGGAAAATTTTCCTTTTTGGAGGCCACAGCCACCCCGATTTTGTCTACAGGAGAGAAGTGCTCAGGTATGATCCCGTTACACAGGTTTTTGATACCGTCGGGTTAATACCCATCGGCAGGGGTTTTTCTACCAGCTGCGTTTTGAATAACAAGGCCTATCTGATAGGTGGAGACAATGCCCTGGGAGGCTGGGCAGCCGTAGATATTTTCGATCTGGATAATTACACCTGGACAATTGGCCCCCCCATGAACACGAACAGAATTGTTGCGTATGCCGACACACTGAATAGCAAGATTTATGTGACCGGCGGTAGCAATGGCACAATAGCATACAGTACGATGGAAATGTTCGATCCGGCGGTTGGCTATTGGCAAACCATCAATACTCCCATGCTCAATCCGAGGGGATTCCATGCTTGCAAAAACGTAGATGGGAAACTGTTCGTATTCGGCGGTACCACGCTCAGTGAACCCATCATCAATGAAGTAGAGTACTACGACCCGAACATTGGGGAATGGACTGAGTTCGAACCCTTTCTGTACGCCCGTCGAAAGTTCGGTGTGGCTGTACTCGACGGCCATGTTATGTATGCCATTGGCGGAATCGGAAGTTCAGGAGAATTGACCAAAGTCGAAAAATATGAGTTGCTCCAGTCTGGATGGGAGTATAATAAACCGCTTCCTACAGGCCGCGCATATTGTACCGGCAGTGTGGTCGATGGAAAAATTTATGTGATTGGCGGCGCATATTCCACAACCCAGACCAGCAATGTCGTTGACATGTATGATCCGCAGACAAACGACTGGGAACCCAAAGCGAACCTCCCTGTGCCCATCCTCGGCGCTTCTTCCCAAACGATCAATGATAAAATTTACGTGGTGGGTGGCCAAAGCATCTATTTGGGAACACCCAAAGACAAGTTGTATGTCTATGACCCAGCGACGAATACCTGGACAGAAAAAGCTCCGATGCTAACTGCAAGGGCACACCTTTCTACTGCCGTGGCAGGTGGTAAACTTTATGCGCTGGGAGGCGCCACGACCTTCCCCACAAGGGTCAATACCGTTGAAATGTATGACCCCGTGGCAGACAATTGGGTGACAGTAGCACCCATGCCGACTGCCCGTTCAGGTTTCTGTAGCGAAGTGGTTGAGGGCAAAATTTACGCCTTCGGAGGGGTTTCTCAAAATGGCTATTTCGATGTCCTGGAAGTTTATGACCCCAACACCGATACCTGGACGGAAGGCGAACCAATGCCTACGACCAGGTCAATATTTGGCTCAGGAGTCGTAAATAATGTGATTTACGCTTACGGCGGCGCACCCGATGGCGTCAGTGCTATTTCCAACATCATAAAATATGATCCGCAAACGGATCAGTGGGAGCCCGTGGATACCATGCCGGAGTACAAAATGGCTTTCGCTTCTTCGGTTGTTGATGGCTGCATCTATGGAATGGGAGGGGCATTGGCTCCTTTTTTCCTTCCTAATCTGCCGGGGTCTAAAGTGTCCGAGACGGTGCTGCAATATTGCCCGGCTCAGCCATTCGGTGATGGTTGCTGGCACCAGGTAGATACTGATACGCTCGTCCAAGGATTTTTACACGACGTTTTCTTTATCAATAAAATGACCGGCTGGGCTGTAGGAGATTTTGGCACTATTCTCAAAACAGAAGATGGCGGATTACGCTGGCAGCCGCAAACTTCCGGCACTATTTTTCCTTTATACGGCGTATTTTTTACAGATATTCTAACAGGATGGGCAGTAGGAACAGAGGGACTTATTCTCCACACTTCGGACGGTGGGGAAAGTTGGCAATCGCAATCTTCGGGCATCACAAGTGAACTGCGTGTTGTTCAGTTTGTTAGCAATCAAACAGGGTGGGTCGCAGGAGAATTAGGGGCAATACTCAAAACGACGAATGGCGGGTTGACCTGGCAGCAGCTTTCAACCGGCACAAGTGCCACCTTTTCATCCCTCTTCTTTTTGGAAAGTCTGACAGGTTGGGCAGCAAGTTATGCCGAAATTCTGAAGACAACAGATGGCGGGGAGAGTTGGGAAGTTCAATTGAACTCGATAGGGGGCCCATTCGTAGACGTATTTTTTATTGACAACCAGACAGGTTGGGCCGTTATCCATCAAGGTAACTTATTCAGGACGACGGATGGCGGGGCAAATTGGATTCTCGTTTCGGACACTTTGAATATAGGGTTGGTTTCATCTATTCACTTTATTGATCAGCAGACGGGCTGGGCAGCCGGAGGTTACGTGATAGGCAAGGGGCCGGCAATTGCCAAAACATCCGATGGCGGGGTAAATTGGCAGGTGGTATGGGCCGGAAGTAGATTTTTAACCGATATTCAAGTCTGGGAGAATCAAACAGGTTGGGCCGTTGGACAGGGAGACATAATCGTCTACGGAGCAGTACCGCCAGTTCAGGCAGATTTTACCTGGTCGGCACAAAACGACTCAGTTCAATTTACCAACACCTCAACAGACGCTGCGACTTTCTTTTGGGACTTCGGAGATGGCTCCTCCAGTGAGGAAGAAAACCCGCAGCACATCTATCCCGCTCCAGGTAATTATGTAGTGAAACTAACTGCCGTCAATGCTTGCGGCGAGGAGTCTGTGTACGAGGAAACGTTATTTATCACCACCCCCGTTTACGAACAACAATTATTGGACGCCTTCACCATCTACCCAAATCCTGCGTACGATTTCTTGAACATTCGCATCGAGGGTCCGGCACATAACGCTCTCGTGATTGAGCTCTTCAGCATCACCGGTCAAAAAGTGTTGAGCGAAACCCTGGACTTCCAGTCAGGTACTTCGTTCAAAACTATTTCCTGTAGTAACCTGCCGAAAGGCTTGTACCTGGTTCGGGTAGCAGATGCTCACAGGAGCAGTTCCCGCAAGATTATCATTCAATGAAAATATGCTTCTGCCGGCAGACAACTAACTTAAACAATAATTGCAGGTCAAGGAATTTTTGTCGACTGCCAGGATACAAGTCGCCAGGTTTTTTTTTGTTTCACATAAACCGCCGTGTATCGCAATCGCACTTCAAAGGGCTTGCCCTGTATCAAACCTTTTACCTGCACGATGCCGTTGCTGATGCCCGTTTTGCCGTAATTACGAATAGCGCGGCCCGGCTCGGGTTGCATCGAGTTATACGTGATATTGCCGGTTGAGATGCTGTGCAGAAAATCGCTTTTGGTCTCCACCAATGCATTGGAGTGAATGTATACCAGGTCGTCGCTGAGTATTCTTCGAAGCAATACCGTATCTTTTTTCACTTGCGCGTTGAACCGCATATCTTCAGAATCAGAGATAGTCGATTGGGCGACAAGTAATTGTACATTAAAAAAAAGGAGCAAAAAGCCGGTCGTGATTTTCATGCCAAATATCTTATTATTATTGGGCGTAAATATAAGTATACCCGTGTCTTTTAAACTAATGCCGGTTTCAGGCCACAGAATATCAATAATTATAAAATTGTATTGCTTGTGTCATTTTTAAAATATATCTTTGAATAAATTTCATTTTACAGGTATTTATAAGAACAATTGATATTTTTTTCAAAATATTATTCACTATAAATCAAAAGCTATGAAAAGCCTATTCATTCACTCTTTCACACTTGTTATATTGTTTTTAATAACTTCCTGTGTCTCCCAACAAGAAGCCGCCGAAGAAGATATGCGCGTGCAAAAGTTTTTAAACGGTGAAATAGGAAACCCGCAGGCACATTATACAGATGCCACATCTATCAGAGGCAACGACCCCAACGACATGCGATATATGGCCACCATGACGCCGACAGGTTCGTTTATGCCCCGGCAAGCGACACGGATAATGAGCCAGATGAAAAAGTATCCTTTCACGGATGCCGTTACCAATTGGAAGCCAATGCACGAATTGGCTCAACCGGCAATAGAGGAAGCCAAATCGGCTTACGCTAATCAGTCGGATAAAATGATCAATATCGAATTGATCAGCTTTTTTATGCTCGATAAATATTTGTCTAAAGTACCTGTGAATGCCGAAACCGCCTCGGCAGCCGATTTTTACCTGCGAACGCTTACCGCCGAAGGTTCAAAAGCAGAATTGTACCTGGTTTGCGCTTCGATCAATAAGTTTTCAAGCCATTTATCGCGATCAGACGCAAAGGCTTATAAAACCTATTACGGCAAGGTAATCAGCCAGTTATTAGCCGATGAGGCTGCACCTGAACTCGCAAAAAGCTGGGCGATTACGGCAAAATCGCAATTATAGGGTTGTGGGTTGTGGGTTGTAGGTTGTGGGTTGTCAGTTATCCGTTCCCTATCTTTACCGGTAGAAACAAATCGTGATTTGTCTCTACATAACCGAACAGAGAACAGAGAACCGAAACAGACAACCGACAACCGAGAACAGACAACCGACAACCGAGAACGGAGAACCGACAACTTAATGCAGAATCCTCCACACCAGCTCCCGCAACAACTCCCCTTCCGGTTTGCCTGTAGCATCGTAATCGACGCCTTTTGACTTGAGGTCGTAGGTTTTCAGGTTGGCAATAACTTGCTCTAGTTTCTGGACAGGATAATGCCGGATGGCAGCCCGGTATTCTTTGAGGAAATACGCCGACCGCAGTTGCAGTGCCTCCAGGATATCCGCCTCCGGTTTGTCTTTGACCCAATGCAGCATGTATATTTTGCTAAAATACCCGTACAGCGAGCTGATCACAACCTGCACGGGGTTTTTTTTCGGGTTTTCGGCAAAATAATTGACGATCCTGTTGGCTTTCAGCACGTCGCGTTGGCTCAGCGCTTTTTGCAACTCAAATACGTTGTAATCTTTGCTGATGCCGATGTTGTCTTCTACATGGGCTACCGTAATAACCGTGCCGGGCGTTAGGTTGATGGCCAGCTTGTCGAGTTCGTTGGCTACTTTCGACAACTCCGTGCCCAGGTATTCGGCCAGGAGGTTGGCGGCGTCGGGGGCTATCTGGAATTGCTTGTCTTTGAGATAGTTCTTGATCCAGTCGGGCGCCTGGTTGTCATACAGCGATTTAGACTCAAATATTTCGGCTCCGGCCTTCAGCGCCTTGCCAAAAGCAGAATTCAGGTTGTATTTTTTGTGCTTGTAGCAAATGACGAGTATCGTGGTAGCAGCCGGTTTCTCGAGGTACGATTGCAATTTGTCGAGCGACTTCATATCCTGCGCTTCTTTGATAATCACTACCTGGTAAGGCGACATCATGGGGTAGCGGCGGGCAGCGTCGAGTACGGCCAGGTGGTCGGTGTCTTTGCCGTAAAAGATGGTTTGGTTAAACGCCTGTTCCGCCTCGGGCAAAACCTCTCTTTCAAAAAAATTGCTGATCGTATCGATAAAATAATCTTCATCCCCGTGAAGAAAATACACAGGGCTAAATTTCTTTTTGCGGAGTTGATCCTGGATTTGTTCGAAGGTCAAGGAGGTATTTTTTTTTGCAAAAGTACTATTTTTTTTGAGGTGACAAGGTGACAGGGTGACAGGGTGACAGGGTGACAAGGTGACAGGGTAACAGGGTGTTTGTTTTTTTGTCACCTTGTCACCTTGTCACCTTGTCACCAAAATTTACGAAATTCGCCCCATGTCAACAGCCCATACTACCCTGCCTTATCGCTTTGTAGCCATTGAAGGCAACATCGGCGCGGGAAAAACCACGCTTTCCCGCATGATTGCCGACCAATACAACTGCCGGCTCATCCTGGAAGAGTTTTCCGACAACCCTTTCCTGCCCTTTTTTTATGAAAATCCCGAGCGCTATGCCTTTCCCGTCGAGTTGTTTTTTATGACCGAAAGGCACAAGCAGTTGCAATCGGAACTGGCCCAAACGGACTTATTCCAACAAGGTATCGTGTCCGATTATTTTTTTTTAAAAACGCTGCTATTTGCCAAAAACAACCTGCAGGACGAAGAGTACCGCCTTTTTCAACGCCTTTTTCATATTCTGAACGCCAATTTCCCCAAACCGGATTTGCTTGTTTACCTGCACCGGCCGGTAGACCAATTGTTGGTTAATATTAAAAAGCGGGGGCGCGATTTTGAAAAAGATATCGCGCCGGCATACCTCCAATCTATTCAACAGGCTTATTTTGAATTTTTTAAAACAGATCAGGAGCTACCTGTGTTAGTATTGGATATTAACGAGATGGATTTTGTGCAAAACCGCGCGCATTACGATGTGCTGCTGGAAGTGCTGCAAAAACCATACGGCCCAGGGCTACACCAGGTAAACGTGTGATTTTGACAAATGTGGTAACTGTTTAGCGTTAGGGTTTAGCGTTAGGGTTTAGCTTTCTAAACATACAGCTAAACTGCGCATGCACTAAACTGCGCATGCACTAAACCCTATCGCTAAACTGCCGAAGGCACTAAACATTTACAAAAAAATAACAACCTGATCATGACCAAGATCAATTTGCCCGAAACCGGCCAGCCACGTATTGTAATAGTGGGAGGAGGGTTTGCCGGGCTGGCTCTTGCCAGGCAGTTGGCAGGTAAGCCTTTTCAGGTAGTGCTCATTGACCGCAACAACTACCACCAGTTTCAACCGCTGTTTTACCAGGTGGCTATGGCAGGGCTCGAGCCCAGTTCCATTGTATTTCCCTTTCGAAAACTCTTCCAGGATTATTCCAACGTATACATCCGCGTCACCGAAGTAGCCTCCATAGAAACCGAAAACCGCCGTTTGATCACCCCGCTGGGCATTGTGAACTACGATGTACTTGTAATTGCTACCGGCGCCGAAACCAACTTTTTTGGAAATGCCAAACTGGCCCAGTTAGCCATCCCGATGAAATCGGTATCGGAAGCGCTGTATCTGCGCAACGCCATCCTTGACGACTACGAAAAAGCCCTCACCTGCCCCGATGTAGAAGAACGCCAGGGTTACCTCGATATCGTAATAGTAGGCGGAGGCCCTACCGGGGTGGAGGTAGCTGGTTCTTTGGCGGAGATGAAACAATACATCCTGCCCAAAGATTATCCGGAGCTGAATGTCAGCGAAATAGACATTCACCTCATACAAGGCTCGGGTGAACTGCTCACAGGTATGTCGAATGCCGCCTCCCAGAAAGCGCTGGCTTTTCTTAAGGAGTTGGGAGTACATGTAAAATTGAATACCATTGTAGTAGACTTCGACGGCGAAAAGGTGAGCATGAATGACGGCACCACGCTACGCGCCCGCAAAGTGATCTGGGCCGCGGGCGTCACTGGCGCGCCGCTTCCGGGATTACCCGAAACCGCCAGAGGGCCGGCCGGCAGAATACGGGTTGACCGGTTCCACAAGGTAGACGGCCTCGATGAGGTATACGCCATCGGCGATATCGCCTACATGGAAGAAGAAGCCTATCCCAAGGGACACCCCCAACTGGCGCAGGCCGCAATGCAGCAAGCTGCCAATCTGGCTTCCAATTTGTTGCGTCAAAAAGCCGGAAAACCGCTCCGCACATTCAAATACCGAAACCTGGGCTCGATGGCGACAATCGGGCGTCACCGCGCCGTGGTTGACCTGCCGCGTTTTCAATTTCAGGGCGCCTTTGCCTGGCTGATCTGGCTGCTGGTACACCTTTTTCAAATCCTTGGCGTAAAAAACAAGGTTTTTGTTTTTTTCAATTGGGTATGGAATTACCTTACCTACGACCAATCTCTGCGTTTGATCATCCGCCCCCGAGCTCCTTCCCATAAAAACAATTAATATGATGCGCCGCTTTCTACTGTTTTTCCTGACGGTTTTTTGCTCAACCCTTATCTCTGCCCAGGGTTCCCTCAACGTATCCCTGGTAGCCCAGTTCCACCGTGGCGATACCCGCTATTCGGGGTCATGGAGTTATACAGATCCCGATGGCGTTGAATATGCCATACTGGGTGCAAAAACAGGCGCAGCCATTTATAAAATAAATACCAACGGCGTAGAAGAGGTGGCTTTTATTCCGGGGCCGGTTACCAACTGGCGCGAAATCACGGTGGTGGGTCATCATGCCTATGTAGTCACCGATGTATCGGGAACCGGCCACGGTATGCAGGTGATCGATTTGTCGCAACTGCCGGATACCGCCTCACTGGTTACTACCTACACCGCCACTTTCACTTTAGGACATATCATCCAGCGCGATATTTTCAGCGAAGCGCCTTATGTGTATGTCTGCGGTACATCCACTTCACAAGGGGTACATATCATGGATGTGAGCAACCCCGCACAGCCCGTGGAAGCGGGTTTATATCAACCGGGATATTACATTCATGATTGCCATGTACGCGGCGATTTGATGTATGCAGCGGCGTTTTATGCGGGTACGATTGATATTGTGGATATCAGCGACAAAAGCCAGCCGCAGCTCATCAGCCGGTTTTCGATTAGCGACGGCTATACGCACAGCGCATCGACTACCACAGACGGCAAATACCTGTTTGTAGCCCCCGAGCACGACGGCCTTCCTGCCCGCATGTTTAATGTAGAAGACCCCTTAAATGTATACGAGGTGGCTTCGTATACCGGCAATCCGCAAAGTCTGGTGCATAACCCCTATATTCTCGGCAATTTTGCATTTGTTTCTCACAACACCGAAGGTTTGCGCGTGGTTGACATAGCCGATCCGGAATTCCCGGTCGAAGTCGGCTATTACGACACCTATGCCGGTCCAAGCGGCGGATTTTATGGCTTGTGGTCGGCTTGTCCCTACCTGCCCAGCGGCCGCATTATCGGCGGCAACCGCGAAGACGGACTGTATGTGTGGAGTTTTAACGGCACTCAGGCCGGGCGCCGATATGTATACGTTCGGGATGCCGTCACAGGGGCTCCGCTGCCCGGCGCAAGGGCTATCACTGCCTTTACTGCCGACACCTTATTCGCCAACCTCGAAGGACTCATCAAGGCTGGCAATCTGGCCGGCAACTATACCTGGGATATCGCTGCCTCCGGCTATCAGAGCGTAGTTTTTTCCACTTCCCTCAGCCCGGGTGTGAGCGATACGGTTATCGTAGTTTTGGAGCCCATTCCCGTGGGCGCTCAGGAACCCACCGCGAAGAACGGTTTGCTTCAAATAGCCCCCAACCCGGCATCCGACCTGATAACGATCTTACTTACCGGCAATGAACTACCCACTACCCTGGAATTGTATACTCTTACCGGCACTTTGTTACAGCGGTGGTCGCCTTGTCCGGCTCAAATCGATGTGAGTGCCTTCCCTCAAGGCATATATTATTTGCGGGCTATTCAAAGCTCACTCCCTCGCTCCCTCACTCCCTCTCACCCTCACCCGGGTCTTCCAACAAGTCCGGGCGTCTTTCGCGCGTACGGTGCAGCGACTGTTCGAGTCGCCATTCTTCGATAAGTGAAAAATTGCCGGAAAGCAATACATCGGGAACCTGCCAGCCTCTAAAATCGGCCGGGCGGGTATATACGGGCGGCGCCAGCAGCTTGTCCTGAAAAGAATCAAAAAGCGCGGAAGTCTCATCATTCAAAACCCCTGGCAGTAGTCGTCCAATGGCATCCACAAGCACCGCTGCGGGCAATTCGCCTCCTGAAAGCACGTAATCGCCGATCGAAATTTCGAGGGTAATAAAGTGATCGCGGATGCGTTCGTCGATGCCTTTATAGTGTCCGCACAATATCATCAGGTTGCCTTTCAGCGACAATCGGTTGGCCAGTGGCTGGTCGAGGCGGTGGCCGTCAGGAGTCATATAGATAATTTCGTCGTAAGTGTGCTGCGCCTGCAAACTTTCGATAGCATGGGCGATGGGTTCGGCCATCATAACCATGCCGGCGCCGCCGCCAAACTGGTAATCGTCGAGTTGTTTATGTTTACCCAGTCCAAACTCCCGCAAGTCGTGCAGATGCACCTCCAATAATCCTTTTTCCTGGGCGCGTTTCATAATAGAATGCTGCAAAGGGCTGTGCAACAATTCGGGCAATACGGACAAAATATCTATTCTCATATCTGTTGTTGTACGGCAAAGTTACGTTTTATCCACACACTTGTTAAAGCAAGCTTAAGGTGGTTTAATTTACTTGCGTCGCACACCTGAATAACTTAATTTGCAACCAGATTAAGCATCACCCATTTTAAATCATCCGACATGTTACACAACAATTTTCGAATCGCCGTGGGCATTATCACGGCATTGAGCCTGCTATTAAGTATCAGTGCCGCCCACAACTAC
>JAEUUQ010000203.1 GCA_016787505.1 Saprospiraceae bacterium
GATGGACGCCGTGCCCGGCATGCCGACTTATTTTGTGTTTACACCCGAAATGACTACGGAAGAATACCGTCAGAAACTTCGCGACTATAAAGAATACCAGCTTCCCGATCCCAACGATCCGGAAAAGATGCTGTGGGAAACTTTCAACTATGAATTGGCTTGCGCCGAATTGTGCGGCAGCGGCCACTTCAGCATGCGTCGCGTAGTGCGCATCGTGGAGGAAGCCGAATACAAAGCCTGGTTGGCTCAGCAGCAATCGTATTACCTATCGTCTATCAGGGGTACTGCCGATGATCCCAACAAAGACCTGCTATTCGATTTCGAAATCAAGCAGCGCAAGCAGGAATTCAACGACGCCGTTGACAAGGCGCTCCAATCAACCAGCGCCACAGACAAAACCCTTAAGTTCAATTATGTGAACTTTGAAGAGGGTTCTGCCAAATTGACGTCATTATCGAAATACGAGTTGGATAATATGGTGGAGGTATTGAACAAATATACCAATCTCGCTATTGAAATAAGCGGACATACCGACAATACCGGTGATGCCGACAGCAACCAGACCTTGTCGCAACAACGCGCCCAAGCCGTACACGATTACTTGACCGGCAAGGGAATAAGCGCAGGCAGGCTGAATGCAGTAGGATACGGCCAAACGCGCCCGGTAGACACCAACGACACAGAAGAGGGGCGCGCCAAAAACCGCCGCACCGAATTCAAAATAGTGGGACAATAATTTTAAGTTTAATCCATAGGATCACAACATAAATAGTTCAGCGGATGGCTAACGTAACAACCCAACAGGTACAAACGGAGGAGGATCGCTTGATACAGGAACAAGGGTTCGACGACCATTTCCACGAGCACCATCATGGTGACAAGTATCAGTCTAACTTCATTACGACCTACATTTTCAGCCAGGATCACAAAATCATTGCCCGTCAGTTCCTGATCACAGGTATGTTCTGGGCTTTCATTGGTGGTCTTATGTCGCTGATTTTCCGCTTGCAGTTGGGATTTCCCGATGAGAGCCTGGCATGGCTCAGGCCGCTTTTAGGCAAGTGGATCACGATCAATGATGCCGGCTTGGGTACTTTGGCGCCCGAGTTTTACTACGCATTGGTAACGATGCATGGTACCATCATTGTATTTTTTGTATTGACTGCCGGCTTGAGCGGTACCTTTAGCAACTTGCTTATTCCTTTGCAGGTAGGTGCACGCGACATGGCATCGCCATTTCTCAATATGTTGTCGTATTGGTTTTTCTTCCTTGCCGGCGTGGTCATGTTTTTCTCGTTGTTCCTCAGCACAGGGCCGTTTTCAGGAGGCTGGACCGCCTATCCGCCGCTCAGTGCGTTGCCTCAGGCTTCTTCCGGCTCGGGAGCGGGTATGACTTTATGGATTGTGAGTTTGGTACTATTTGTCGTGTCGGTGTTATTGGGGGGGATTAACTACATTACCACCATTCTCAACCTGCGCACCAAAGGTATGAGCCTATGGCGCATGCCGCTCACCATCTGGGCGTTTTTGATTACCGCTATCCTCGGCTTGTTGTCATTCCCGGTTTTGGCATCGGGTTTCTTCCTGATCATGTTTGACCGCAGCCTGGGTACGAGCTTTTATTTGAGTGAAATATTCATCGGAGGGCAAGCTCTTGACCACGTGGGCGGTAGCCCGATATTGTACCAGCACTTGTTCTGGTTCCTGGGCCACCCCGAGGTATACATCATTATCCTGCCTGCAATGGGTTTGGTATCGGAAGTACTTTCTGTACACTCCCGCAAGCCGATCTTTGGATACAAGGCCATGGTATTCTCCATGTTGGCCATTGGCTTCCTTTCCTTTATCGTATGGGCGCACCACATGTTTATGTCTGGGGTTAACCCATTCATCTCCAACTTCTTCGTGATCTTCACGTTGATCATCGCGGTGCCGTCGGCGGTAAAGGTATTCAACTGGATAGCCACTCTATACGGTGGCAATGTGAGGTTTACTACGCCCAATTTATTCGCCATCGGGTTCGTATCTATGTTCATTTCGGGCGGTTTGACGGGTATCTTCCTGGGCAACTCTGCCATCGACATTCAATTGCACGATACATACTTTGTCGTAGCGCACTTCCACATCGTGATGGGGGTAGCCGCATTCTTCGGTATGTTTGCGGGGGTTTACCACTGGTTCCCCAAGATGTTCGGTCGGTTTATGAACGAAACGATGGGCAAGATCCACTTCTGGCTCACGATGATCGGCGCTTATGCCATCTTTTGGCCCATGCACTATTTGGGTATGGCCGGTGTGCCTCGCCGCTACTATCGCTTCGACGTATTCGAGACTTTCCGCCACTTTACGGAGATCAATAAATTTATCACCATTGCGGCTATGGTAGTGTTTGCTGCGCAGTTGCTGTTGTTGATCAACTTTTTCTACAGCATCTGGAAGGGCAAAAAAGTGACTACTAAAAACCCGTGGGGCGCTTCTACGCTGGAGTGGACTACACCGATACATGCCGATCACGGCAACTGGCCGGGTAAAATCCCAACTGTTCAGCGCTGGCCGTACGATTATGGTAAAGACGGAAAAGATTTCATTCCCCAGATCGAGCCGCTAAAAGAAGGCGAGCACGATGGAGGACATTAGGTGAGGGAGAGAGGGAGAGAGGGAGAGATTCAGAAATAAACAAATTCACAACCTCACAGAGGTCGCACATTAGTAACAGTGGCAAGCGTAAAAGTAGCTTCTTATAGGGTTTTATGGGTTGTACTTCGAAAAGTCGAAGATTACAAGTTGCTCATCAAATTCAGGTTGTCGTTAACCGTAGTTTTTTCTTCGGTAATGGCGTATCTGATTGCTGCGAGCGGGACTGTAAACGTAGCTTCGGTAGTCATTTTGGCGATGGGAGGTTTACTGGTCACGGGTGCGGCGAATGCGCTCAATCAGGTACTCGAAAAAGACTACGACCGCCTGATGAAGCGCACGGCCAACCGGCCTTTGGCTACGGGCAGGATGAGCGTGTCGGAAGCAGTGATTGCTGCGGGTTTCATGAGTTTGATCGGCATTTCGTTGCTGGCTTTATTCAACCCGTGGACGGCTTTTTTCGGCACTTTTGCCATGATGAGTTATGCCTTTGTGTACACGCCGCTCAAGCGAATTTCGCCGGTGGCGGTGGCGGTAGGCGCGGTGCCGGGGGCATTGCCCACGCTCATCGGTTGTGCGGCGGCGCAGGGAGAAATCACCCTGCTTGCTTTGTCGCTCTTCACGATGCAGTTTTTGTGGCAATTTCCTCATTTCTTTTCGATAGGCTGGCTGGGTTTTGACGATTACAGAAAAGCGGGGTATCAACTCATTCCCGCCGACGATTTGAAGCCCCATCCGGTGATAGGCAAGCAGGCCTTGTTGTACACTCTATTTTTACTGCCCATTAGCGCATTGCCTTATTGGGTAGGCGCGAGTAGCGTAATAGCTACATCGATCGTATTAGCAGTGGGGATGGCATATGCCTGGTTTGCCTGGCGATTTTACCAAAGACTCGACAGGTCGGCGGCATTGCGCCTGATGTTTTTTTCATTTTTGTATATTCCGACGGTACTGATTGTGCTGGTGTTGGATAAGTTGTAAATGTGATGCAAGCGACAGTGACAAATCAAATACATACCAGGAATAAAATACACCCGAAAAAGTTTGGGCTTTTGGCGGCTTGCGCCAGTATAACGATGATGTTCGGCGCTTTTACCAGCGCATTCCTGGTTCGCCAGGCTGCCGGCAACTGGCTGGAATTTGCACTACCCGGCATTTTTACGCTGAGTACGGTACTGATAGTAGCCAGCAGCATTACTTTGCACGGTGCGTTTATCGCTTTTAAAAAAGGCGCGTTGCCATTATACAAAGGATTGCTAATTGCTACCTTTGCGCTTGGCCTGTCATTTGTAGTTGTGCAATACGAAGGATGGCAAGCAATGAAAGATTTGCTGGGGCTTCCTTTGGGCACGAATCCTTCGAGCGACTTTGTGTATCTCATTTCGATGATCCACGCCGCTCACGTAGTAGGGGGCATAGCCGCGCTGCTGGTAGCTGTGATTCACGCGTTTACGCTGACATCGGGCCCCACGCCGACCCGAAAGCTGCGATTGGAACTGACGCTTATTTACTGGCATTTTGTAGATATACTTTGGGTATATTTATTCGTCTTTATGACGTTGCAATCATAAAAACATTAGATAAACATCTAAACGATACGTACTGATGGCTACAACGGCTACCGCTATGGAGCATGATGTTCACGACGATCAGGGCAATGCCTGGTCAGGTGGTAAGGCGCCCTTTAGGGTGAGTTATGGCAAACTGATGATGTGGTACTTCCTCTTGTCAGATGCCTTCACTTTTGCGGGATTCCTGATTTCCTACGGCGCTTTGCGCTTCAGCAGCGCTACCTGGCCTGTGCCCGATTTTGTCTTTTCGACGGCGCCGTTTGGCATTGAAAAGGCTCCGCTTATCTTTGTGACCATCATGTCATTTTTGTTGATCATAAGTTCGGTGACCATGGTGCGCGCCGTACAGGAAGGCCACCGCGAAAACAAAAACGGCGTGGTTTTCTGGATGTTGCTGACCATCTTCGGCGGCCTCGGCTTCTTGAGCTGCCAGGCCTGGGAATGGACCAAACTCATCGGCGCCGAACACATGAGTGTGACTACGAATCCTTTCGGTTCGCACACCATAAGCGGGGAATACCTTGATAACAAGCAAGGAGAACCATACAAGGAAGGCGAAAAACGCGAAACCTTCAAGGCAGGCGAAACCTATCTGATCCACAAGCACCACGACGAAGAAACCGGCCATGATGCCTGGATTCAACGCAGATTTGTGGCTGAAGACGGTTCGATGGGCAAAGAGGCATTCGGCCCCAAGGCATTTGGCGCCCTGTTTTTCTTTATTACGGGTTTCCACGGCTTCCACGTATTGTCGGGGGTGGTATTCCTGCTAATCATTATGCTCAATGCCGCGAGTGGGCTATATGTGGCCAGGAAAAACGGATACGAAATGGTAGAGAAGATCGGCCTTTACTGGCACTTTGTGGACCTTGTCTGGGTTTTCGTATTCCTCGTATTTTATCTGCTTTAATTCATTGATCTCATTCGAAAAAACATATAGCGATGGAACACCTCAGCTATGAAGCAAGTATCAAACGCGTGTATTTCGGCTTAAAGCTCCTTGCCGCCGTCACGATCATTGAAGTACTCATTTCACTGTTCGGCAAAGGCCACCTGGGCTGGCACGAAGTGAAAGAATACAAAGTCGTTTTGTACGCAGTAGGTATTACAATTGCCGTGTTGTCTTTGTACAAGGCTTATTTTATTATTTACGAATTCATGCACATGCGCTACGAAGTAAAAGGACTGGCCATGAGCGTGCTGTTACCTACGGCTTTACTTATCTGGGCGATCATCGCCTTTTTCCAGGAAGGCAATTCGTGGAAAAACCGTCGCGAGCAGATCAAAGAGAAAAACGAAGCGGCGCCCAAAGAGTC
>JAEUUQ010000222.1 GCA_016787505.1 Saprospiraceae bacterium
GACGGCGGCCTTTTTTCGGTGTACGCCAACAACTCGACCAACGTGCTCGATCGCTGGCAGCAACCCGGCGACAATGCGGAATATCCCCGAGCGTCTTTTATTAATCCCAATTATTACGAAGGCTCTACCCAGTTTTTGGAAGACGGTTCTTTTGTGCGCATTCAAAATATTACCCTGGGGTATGATTTTGGTAAAATGAAATGGGCCTCGCGCCTGCGCGTGTATGCCGAAGTGCAAAATGCGTATGTATTTTCTAAATACAAAGGTTTCGACCCCGAGGTGAGTTCTACCGGCGGTATCGACGAGCGTACGGCGGGAGTTGATTACGGCGCTTATCCGCAAGCGCGTACTTTTTTAATTGGATTAAATCTGGGGTTGTGATTTTTTTATTTTTAAAATTTAATAAAAATGAAAATAGCTTTTTTATATATCCTTCCAATTGTTTTGCTTTTTTCGGCCTGTGATTTTCTGGAAGTAACATCGCCCAACGATATCGACGCCGAAAATGCAATCACTACTGCCGGCGATGCCGAAAATGCCCTCACCGGGTTATACAGTTCGATGCAAAACGAAAATTATTACGGCGGAAATTACCTGCTTATTGCCGATGCTCTGGGCGACAACTGCACCACCGGCGGTTTCGACAATCCGCTGCTCGATGAAATCGGCGGCAAAGCGGTGACCTCTTCTAATTTATATGTGGAAAATCTCTGGTCAAGCATTTATCGCACCATCGCCAATTGTAATTACCTGCTCGGCGCCCTTCCCGACATCGACGACCTCGACAGCGACAGGGCCGGTCAAATCGAAGGACAAGCCCGCGCCATTCGCGCCATGGCCCATTTCGACCTGCTGCGCTATTTCGGGTATCACTGGGATGAAAACTCAGCTCTCGGCATTCCGGTTATTACCACGGTACAAAGCGTAGACGACAAGGTAGCGCGAGCCACGGTCAAGCAGTCTTATGATTTTATAGTGGCTGAATTGGAAGCTGCATTGCCTTTGGTAGACCAGTCGGACCGCAACGCGAAATACGTCAATTCCGCTACGGTAGAAGCCCTGTTGGCCAGGGTTTCGCTGTACAGAAAAGCGTATGGCGATGCTGCAGATCATGCGGGCGCCATCATCGACAATAATGAATTTGCGTTCTTGCCTGCCGATAAATTTGCCAATATCTATTTCCTGCGACAAACCTCGGAAAGCATTTTTGAATTGTTTTTTGACAATCAAAACCGCAGCAGTTATAACTCGCTTACCTATAGCCGCCCCGATGCTTTGCGCACCGAGCTTACGTTTATGGCAAGCGCTACGCTCCATGATTTTTTTGCCGCTCAGCCCGGCGACGTTCGCGCCACCCTGCTCGATTACAGTCTGGAAAACAACGACGCAAGCATTACCTCCGACGGCAGCGGGCGCACCGAAAAATACAGGGGAGAGGACAGCAAAGACAATCCGGCGTATATCATTCGACTGGCGGAAGTGTACCTCATCCGGGCAGAGGCGCTGGGACTTGCCGGCGGCGGCCTGGCTGATCTCAATGCGATTCGCGCGCAGCGCGGCCTGGGCCCCGTCAACCCGGCTAGCGAAGCGGAATTTCAGCAGGCAGTTTTCGATGAGCGCCGCGCCGAGCTCAATTTTGAAGGCCATGTCTATTTTGATCTGGCCCGCACCGGCCGCGCTGCCGAGGTTTTGGGCGACGATTTTAAGGCGGCGTTACCGATACCTTTGCACGAGATTATCGCCACGGGGGGAGTCATTGTGCAAAACCCAGGATACTAAGAGGAAGAGGGGTTCAACAACGGCAGCCGCACCGAAAAATATTCGGACGCGGCCTCCACTACCACTTCATCGTTTGTGAAAAACGTGTAGCGGTGTTTGATATTTTGAAGCCCTACCTGGGTGGAGGGCATCTCCTGTTTTTTCTTCTGCAGATTGTTGCGCACGATCAGCCAGTGGTCGTTTTCCACAAATAGCTCGACAGTGAGCGGCATCTGTGTGGAGATGACATTGTGTTTTATCGCATTTTCGATGAGTATTTGCAGCGATAGCGGCACGATCTGGTATGGGTGCAAATGAGCGGGAATATCCAAACGCATGATAAAGCTATCGCCGAATCGCTCTTTTATCAAAAAAACATACGACTGCAAAAAATCGAGTTCTTCTTCCAGCGGTATGAGTTGGCGGTCGCGGATTTCGAGGATATAGCGGTAAACTTTGGAAAGCTTTTCTACAAATTTCACAGCCTTTGACGGGTCTTCCGGGATAATATAGGCCAATGTATTGAGGCTGTTAAACAAAAAATGTGGGTTCACCTGATTTTTGAGTCCCTCCAATTGCGATTGCATATTTTCGCGCCTAAGTTGTTCAGCTTCTACAATAGAGCGTCGCCAGCGGTCGTAAAGGAAGATCCCCTCATAAATAGCAGATACGAGGGCCAGAATGGTGAGCGAAGCTACATTGTAATCAAAATCCCTTACCTCGGTATAGTCGTGCTTGTGGAATAAATGAAGGATAACATTTAACACAAAATAAGTGACAATAGCAACGGTTACTGTATAAAACAACCTTTTAGACACCTGTATATGTTCGGGGAATCGTCGCCGCATGAAAATGAATAAAGTGCGTATGGATAACCAGTAAGTCGAGGTATACATCAGCGAAATGCCCCATTTGGGCAGGTAAGGCATCAGTCCTTCGGAAAGTGTTGCGCGAAAAAAAAGCAAAGGTATCAGGAATGACATCACCGGTATGCCGATGAGCAGCAGGCCGGTGTCGTCAAACCCGAGTACATCTTTGATTTTTGCTTTGTAGGCTTTCATGTATTTCTTTGTTGTAGGTTATGGGTTGTGAGTTGTGGGTTGTGAGTTGTGGGTTGTGGGTTGTGGGTTGTGAGTTGTGAGTTTAATTAACGGTAAAGTAAAAAATTAACCCATAACTCATAACTCATAACCCACAACCTACAACCTCATTAAAACTGCACCCTATACATAATATCCGGGAAAAAGCCCGATTGCAACACGTCGTTTACCTGGTTGGTTACCGGGTTGTAACGTTTAGCAAATATATTTTTGTTATTGGTTACATTTTGGAGGTCGATAAAAAATTGCTGAGAGAATTTCCGCTTTTTGCTGTTGAGTTGATAGCCGAATTTAAGGTCGAGGCGGAGGTAGTCGTCGTAACGCAGGCTGAAGGCCTGGTCGTCGAGCAGGATTTCCTCGCCTGCGGACTGTGAGGCTTCGAGGTTGACGGGCGTATAGGGGCGGCCGCCGGCGGTCGTGAATTTGACGTCGAAGGTGAGTGCGTTGCGTTTGTCGCGGCCTATCTTTATTTCTTTGCCGGCCAGCAGGTTTACCACGTAGCCGTTGTCGAATGCAGTAGAACGTTGAATGCCGTCGCTGCCTTCGTACCGGGCGTCAAACACAGAGGCCGTGAGCAGGCTGTAGTAACCTTTGCTGAAAAACTTCTCGACAGTAAGTTCCAATCCGTAATTGTTGCCCGTACCGGTATTTACCAGTGATCCTTTTTCCGGGAAAACGAAATTGGCGCCGGCATTGAGCAGGGAGAAACTGCTGGATGTACTTTCTACGGGTACTTTGTCGATCAGTTGGTAATAGACCTCGGTTTTCAATCGCCAGTCGGCGGCCAGCCGGGTATCGTAGCCCAACACGAGGTGGTTGCTGCGGGTAAAGTCGAGGTTTTTGTTAGTGGCTTCGTATACGCCCGGACTGGTTTCGCTTCTGAAGAAAAATACGGGCAGGGGTTGCATTTGGTGGTGCAGGCCGTAGCCGAGGTTCAAAGTATGGCCGGCTTTAAACTGCCAGTTGAGAGCCAGGCGGGGTTCCAGGGCGTACGAGTCGTTGTAATCGAGGTATTGACCATGCAGGCCGGCGTTGATGGTCCATTGCGGATTAAGTCGGTATTGGCCTTGGGTATAGACCTCTGTGAGATTCATACCGCCGTTGAAGTCGCGCACGGTAGCCCAATCGGGTTCGCCGTCGCCGTTGTTGTCGGGGGCGTTATGGCGGTCGTCTACCCGGGTATCGAGAGCCATGTGTTGGGCTACAAAGCCGGTGCGCAGGGTGAA
>JAEUUQ010000241.1 GCA_016787505.1 Saprospiraceae bacterium
CCAGGGCGGAGATATCGGGGGGGAGATTGTCAAACTCCACAAACCATTCGTGGTAGGGTTTTCCTCCTTCGGGGGGATTGACCTGGGGGGCCACCGTAAATTCGACGATTCGGATACCTTGTTGGTTGGCTACTTGAAGCAGGGCTTCCTCTACCTCTTTGCCGATCACGTGTTCGCCGAAAGCCGAGATATAGTGTTTGACCCTTCCGGTTACTTTGAGGCGTGGGGGATTCAGGGAGACAAACTCGACCGTATCGCCGATATCGTAGCCCCAAAGCCCGGCATTGTTATTAATAATGAGGGCATAATTTACGCCGGTTTCCACCTCCTTCAGGGAAAACCTGGCAGGATTTTCATTAAAGATCTCATCGGCGGGGATAAATTCGAAAAAAATGCCCGATGCCGCATTGAGTAGAAGTCCTTTGGAAATGGGTTCATCCTGAAAAGCGATAAAGCCCTCTGAGGCGGGATAAGTTTCAATACTATCGATACGTTTTCCGACCAGCGTTTCCAATTGAGCGCGATAGGGTTCATAGTTTACGCCACCGTAGGCAAAAACGCTGTAGTTGGGGAATAGGTCTTTGATAAAAGCCTTGCCGCTGCGTTCCAGGAGGCGTTCGTAGTACATCTGCACCCAGGGCGGGATGCCGCTGATGAGGCGCATATCGGCCCTCAGCGTTTCCTCCACGATCTTATCGAGTTTATCTTCCCATTCTTCTATACAATTGGTAGCATAACTGGGCATTTGGTTGGTACGAAGCCAGGAAGGTACCAGGTGGTTGACAATCCCCGAAAGCCTGCCGGTGGGTATGCCGCCTATATCTTCGAGTTGCGGGCTGCCCGACAGAAAAATCATTTTGCCGTCGAGCCAATCGCCTTTGCCTGACCGGGCGTAATAATTAAACAGCGCATTGCGGGCGGTGCCGAAATGATTGGGAATACTGTCTCTGGTAAGCGGGATATACTTTACCCCGGAGGTAGTACCGGAGGTTTTGGCAAAATACGCGGGTCGCCCCGGCCACAACACGTGACTTTCCCCATTTTTGATACGCTCGACATAGGGTTTGATCCCTTCGTAATCGCGGATAGGCACCTGGGTTTTAAAATCTTCGTAGGTCCGGATTTTATCAAAGCCGTGATCGCGGCCAAACGCAGTTTGGGCGCCTTTAGCGAGCAGTTGGCGGAACACCTTCTCCTGAGCGGCAACGGCATTAGCGGACCAGCGGTTAATATCGGCGGCGATTTTCCGGGCTACAGGCCGGATAATAAAAGAGCGAAAAACCATAACAGCGTATTTAGATAAAGCAGGCAGACTATCAATACGGGACAAAGTTAGGGAATAGAGGGGAATTGATTAATTTTAGCCTCGCAAAACCAGAAAGCATGCCGTCTGTACGTCGACTAGCAGCCATAATGTTTTCAGATATCATGGGTTATACGGCCATGATGCAAAAAGACGAAGCCGATGCGGTAGCGCGTGTCAAGCGCTACCGGCAGGTGCTTGGTGATCGCGTAGCGGCGCATCATGGTGAAATCCTGCAGCACTACGGCGATGGCAGCCTCAGCATATTCGCCAGTGCGGTAGAGGCGGTGAAGTGTGCGCGCGAAATTCAAATTGCGCTGAGAGAAGCGCCGCAGGTGCCCTTGCGGATAGGCATCCACATCGGTGATGTAGTGCGGGAAGGCGATGAATTATACGGCGACGGGGTAAACCTGGCTTCCCGGGTTCAATCGCTGGCGCCTCCCGGCGCTGTATTGTTTACCGCCCGGGTATGGGAAGATATCCGGAGCCATCCCGAATTTCGCATCGTAGAGATCGGCAATTTCACCTTAAAAAACGTAGAGCGCCCGATGGCCATCTACGGGTTGGCAGGTGAGGGGTTCCCTTCGCTCAAGCGGGGTGAATTCAACTTACCCAAAGGAGATGCAAAAGGAACGCGGATCCGCTCGTCAGCCCGTATCTACTATATATTAGCGGGAGCGATTATCCTGGCGGCGGCAACTTTTACGGCGCTGCGATATGGCGGTTATTTAACCCCTGAAAAAACGCCGGCCGTAGCCCATTCTGAGAGCCCATCCATTGCCGTATTGCCATTCAAAGATATGAGTCCTGAGCGCGACCAGGCCTATTTTGGCGACGGCATCGCCGAAGAGATACTCAACGCGCTTACCCATGTAGAGGGTTTGCGTGTGGCGGGGCGCACATCTTCGTTTTCCTTCAGAGATGAAAAAACAGATGTAAGGGAAATCGGCAAACAATTGGGGGTATCTACCATACTGGAAGGCAGCGTGCGAAAAGCGGGCGATCAGCTGCGCATAACGGCACAACTCATCAACGCCAAAGACGGTTTTCACCTTTGGTCGTCAACATACGACAGACAAATCAGCGACATCTTTACCATACAGGAAGAAATTGCCCAGGCGGTAGTTAATCAACTGGCGGGTATTCTTGTTAAGAAAAAAGAACAGTCGCTCGTCAAACCTAGTACACAAAATCAGGCCGCCTACGAATCGTATTTGCGGGGTAAATATATGCTAAGTCAACGGGCGGAAGGCGTAGACCAGGCCCTGGCTTTTTTCAGCGAAGCCATAGCCCTCGATTCCCAGTTTGCCCTGGCGTATGCGGGATTGGGAAACACCTATTTGTGGCAGGCCTGGAGTAATATGCTTCCTTCCGATCAGGCTTTTCCGAAAGCCAGGTTGTATGCCCAGCAAGCCCTGCGCTATGACAGCACGCTGGCATACGCCCATGCCGTTTTGGGGGCTGTAAACCTCTGGTATGATTGGAAATGGCAAGAAGCGCGTTCTTCGCTGGAATTGGCCATACGCCACAATCCGTCTGAAGCGCGGGCCTATCTCGATTTGGGCTGGTATCACGCCATATCCGGCAATTTTGACGAGGCGATTGGGCAAATAGAAAAAGCCGTTTCATTAGATCCATTCAACCTGGAATACAACGTAGACCTCGCCGATATGCACCGCATGGCGAAGCGATACGACCGGGCAGAAAAAGTAGGCAAAGAGATGTTGGCGCTTTATCCGTCGAATAGCGAGACCCACTGGATATTGGGATTAATTGCCTATACCCGCGGGCAATATGTTGCGGCTGAACGTTATTTCCAACAATGTGTAGATGCATCCGGCGGAGAAGATTGGACCCAATTGCACCTGGCTATGGCGAAAGCCAAAACGGGAAATGCCAAGGCTGCGCAAAAGATCATCGACGACTTATTAAAAGCCGGCCCCTTGACTGAAACGGCGCCGGTAGAGCTGGCCATGGCATATTTAAGCCTCAATCAGCAAGACAAAGCATTGGCCATGCTTGAAGATTCTTACAAACGCCATGCCAATTGGCTGATTTCCATTCCAATAGATCCATTTTGGGACACGCTTCGGAGCCATCCCCGCTTCAAAGCATTGGTACGAAAGATGGACTTTCCGGGTAGTTGATTTTACTGAAAAGGCAAATACCTGGTGTCAAATCCATTTTTGGAAACTTCCTGCAGTTGTTGACATACTTCAGCTATAGTCTCCTGCAGTGGTGTATAAGTGAACGAAGACACAACCTCAAGCGATTTTTTGTTGCTAAAGCGGCTGATACTTGTAGAATGACGCACTACTTCGGGTGTAAGGAGCGGTTCGCTGCGGGTAATCGCTGCCAACAGGTTGCCAAACAGGGCGGCCATGTGCATGCCGGCAGTAGGCGCCGCCAGCCAGGGCGCGCGTTTTCCGAGCGACTGAGCCATCATCGTCTGCACCTCCTTAAAAGCATAATTGCCGCTACTGAGGATAAACCGTTCTTGCGACACCTCGCTTTCCATAATAGCCACCATAAACCGGGCCACGTCGCGCACGTCGACAAATCCGTTGACGCCCTTTACATAAAAAGGATTTTGCCAAAGCGCCGTCTTAAACAATTTCAGGGGGCCTTCCTTCCAGCGCCCGCTGCCCAGGACAACCGATGGGTTCACCACCACCGCATTGAGTCCTTCTGCTACGCCTCGCCACACTTCCTGTTCGGCCTGGTATTTGCTGAGGGCGTAATAGGATAGCTTACCGGATCGTTCCCAATGGCAACTCTCGTCGATAAATTCTGTGTGTTTGTTATGCCCGATGGCGGCAATACTGCTGACGTGCAAAAATTTTTCCACCCCCTTTTCCAATGACCAGTTGACCATATTGGCGGTGCCTTCGCGGTTTACCTCAATTAATCGACCGGCGTCGCGCCGGTTCATCGACACCAATGCGGCACAGTGGTAAACGTAGCGAATGCCCTCCATGGCTTCTTCGAGGCCGAGTACGTCGAGCAGGTCGCATTCTACCCATTCGATTTTATC
>JAEUUQ010000247.1 GCA_016787505.1 Saprospiraceae bacterium
GCCGGCTTGACGCGATTCTATTATTTGAAGGCGCAAGCCCATTGATTTTGCTCCTCCCATTTTGTCCTAATTTCAATGAACTACAAAAGTATCTATTTCTTTTTTGCGTTTTTTGTATCTAACACTCTAATGCGCACGACATTTGCTAATTTGCTAATTTGCTAATAGTTAAATAATCAGCACATCAGCACATCAGCACATCAGCACATCAATCCACCGGTTGCTCCGTAGCCAAAATGCCGTTGATTTGAAGGCGCATAGCCATATCCATGATCGTCACCACGTATTCAACGGGCGTACCCGTTTCGGGCGATATCGTAATACTTAGCTTATCCCTGCTGAATTGTGCTTTCCGACTCAGCATTGATTCCAATTCGGGAAAAGAGATGCGTTTTCCATTCAAAAAATAACGCCCGTCACCGGCGATTCGCACATCATCAATGCGAGACGGAGTAACTACCTTGGATTTGGAGCTTCCCGGCAACTTAAGGTTGAGTGCGTTAGGCGCCACCAAACCAGAAGTAAGCATAAAAAAGATCAACAGCAGGAAGATAATGTCGGTCAGCGACGACATATTAAATTCTGCTACGGCTTTATTTCTTTTTCTGATTCCCATATCAGCTATTCGGTTGTGTGGCGATAATCGCTTTTGCCTTTAATCGGGCTGCGGCATTCATTACTTTTACCACATTTTCAAATGGTGTACCCACTTCCGCGACAATAGTAACGGTAGCATCTTTGTCGTCTTTAGCCTGTGCCAGTTTGGTGCGCAACAGGCGATCCAATGCCCGTACATCCACCTCTACGTTATCCATTGTGAAAATCCCGTTTTTGTCAATGCTGATCACCACCGTCGTAGCAGCCACCGTTTTCGAGTCCGATTTAGGAAGCTCAAAGGGTTGGACCGCGACGAAGTTGGAGGTCAACATAAAAAAGATCAACAACAGAAAGATCACATCCGTAGAAGAGGACAAATTAAATTCTGCCGTGACTTTGCTTCGCCTTTTCATGCCTGATTATTAGGATTAAGCCGTGGGTTCCTGCAGTAGGTCCATAAACTCAATGGTGGTTCTTTCCATATTGAAAACTACTTTCTCCACATTGGCCACCAGCAAGTTGTACCCCACTAGGGCGAAAATACCGGTAACCAGACCAAAAGCGGTAGTGATAAGCGCCTGGTAAATCCCCCCCGCCAAAACCGAAGGCGTCACGCTTTGCTGGGTGGCCATAGCGTAAAAAGAGATGATCATACCGGTCACCGTACCTAAAAATCCAAGCATGGGTGCTGCGCCTGAAATACTGGCCAGCGTAGACAGGTTTTTCTCCAGTTTAAAAATCTCAAGGTTGCCTACGTTTTCTATGGCCGCGTCGATATCGCGAAGCGGTTTGCCAATGCGCTGCAATCCCTTCTCGATCATTCGTGCAACCGGGGAATCGGTAGACTGGCAGAGCGCTTTGGCACCCATGATATTGCCTGATTGCACATTGGCCCGGATATTATTCATAAAACCCTGGTCAATGCGACCTGCGCGTTGAATGGTCAGGTAGCGTTCAATAAAAATATATACCGCAATTACAGAAAGAAGAAATTGAATCGCTACAATGATTACACCGATTACTCCTCCCGATGCTATAATTTCCCAAAGGCTTTGCGATTTAACCGTGGGTTCTACCGGAAGGTCGGCAGTTTGAAACAACAACATTAAGTCCATGAACATATAAGTGGTTTTTTATCTTGCAATGGTTAAACAACGTATTTCGGGTTGCCAAATTATCAAATACCGCGCTAAATTTCCTGTATTATGCAAAAGAAAGATTTTCAAGGCCGCTTTGGCGTTTGGGAGATATTTGTAAATTTGCGTTTCCAGCGAAAATTCGCTAACAAGAATGCCATCATTTTTACCGCAAAGTATACCGCCTAATGAGTAGAAGAATCAAAAAAATTGCCGTACTGGGTTCCGGCGTGATGGGATCAGGTATTGCCTGCCATTTTGCCAATATCGGACTGGATGTGCTCATGCTAGACATCGTGCCCAAAGACCTTAGCGAGGCGGAGATTGCCAACCCTCCGGCCCGAAACCGCATTGTCAATCAAGCGCTCGACGCAGCTATTAAAGCCCGGCCGGCTGCATTATACGATAAAAATTTTGCTACGCGCGTCCAAACCGGCAATTTCGAAGACGATATGTCCAAAATCGGGCAATGCGACTGGATCATAGAAGTAGTGGTAGAACGCCTGGACATCAAAAAATTAATATTTGAACAAGTTGACCTGCATCGCAAAAAAGGCAGCATCGTTACTTCCAATACTTCCGGCATTCCCATCCACCTCATGCTGGAGGGGCGCAGCGACGACTTCAAAAAACATTTTTGCGGTACGCACTTTTTCAATCCCCCAAGATACCTGCGTTTATTGGAAGTGATTCCCACCAAGGAAACCGATCCTGAGCTGGTGAATTTCCTTATGCACTTCGGCGACGTACACCTCGGTAAACAAACCGTACTGTGCAAAGACACGCCTGCATTCATTGGCAACCGGGTGGGAGTATACGCGATGGCCAAAATCTTTCAGCTTACCAGCCAGTTGGGCCTTCGCATAGAAGACGTAGATGCGCTCACCGGTCCGAATATAGGCCGGCCCAAAACCGGAACCTTCCGTTTGGGCGATCTGGTGGGCCACGATACCGCCGCTAAAGTAATTCAGGGCATCAAAGAAAATTGCCCAAACGACGAGCAGGCTGCCGCATTTGAGGTGCCCAAATATCTGCAATTTTTACTCGACAATAATTTTTTAGGTAATAAAACGGGACAGGGTTTTTATAAAAAAACCGGAGAAAAGGATGAAAAAGGCAGGCCGGTTATTCTGGCTCTCAATCTCGATACGCTGGAATATGAAACTTCTTCTAAAAGCGATATTCCCAGCCTGAAGGCCGCCAAGCAAATCGACAGCTTGGGTAAACGCATCCAACACTTTTTTGGCGCCGAAGACAAAGGCGGCGAACTTATCCGCCGTTCCCTGCTGGGTCTTTTTGCCTATGCCTCGAACCGAATCCCAGAAATCACCGACCACCTGTACAGCATCGACGACGCCATGCGTGCCGGCTATGCCTGGGAGATGGGCCCCTTTGAATACTGGGATGTAATCGGCCTTCAGAAAGGCATTGAGATGGCCGAGGCAAACGGCGAAAAAATAGCGCCCTGGGTTAAAGACATGCACGCCGCCGGCCACGTTTCTTTTTATAAGAGTGAAAATGGCGCACGTTTGTATTACGATATCGCCGGCAAAAGCTACAAAATGATACCCGGCTCTGCGGCCTTTATCATTTTAGACAATTACCGCAACCGGGCGCCAGTGCATAAAACCAGTGAAACCATCCTGCACGACATCGGAGACGGCGTGTTGAACCTCGAATTTACGAGTATGCACAATACGATTGGAGAAGGCGTGCTCAGAGGTATCAACGAGAGCATCCAGATTGCCGAAGAAGGCGACTGGAAGGGCCTCGTCATCGGCAACAACGCCGCGAATTTCTCCGTGGGCGCCAATCTGATGATGATTGCCATGATGGCTTATCAGCAGGAATGGGATCAGCTGAATTTTGCGGTAAATATGTTTCAGCAGACTACGATGCGCTGCCGCTATTCTTCCATTCCGGTAGTCATTGCCACGCAGGGCTATGTATTTGGAGGAGGTTGTGAAACGCTCATGCACTGCGATGCAGCCGTTTGCGCAGCCGAATCGTATATCGGACTGGTAGAAGTTGGCGTAGGCCTCATTCCCGGCGGCGGGGGTACCAAAGAATTTGCCGTGAGAACCTCCGACTTATTTTTTGAGGGCGACGTGCAAATGCCTACCCTGATCGACAAGTTTAAAACCATCGCACTTGGCACGGTGGGCACATCCGCTCAGGAAGCTTTCAACTACGGCTATTTGCTCAAACACCGCGATACGGTGGTGATGAATAAAGACCGCAATATTGCCGAAGCCAAACACAAAGTACTCGAACTGGCAGAAAACTACGTGATGCCTTCTCAACGAACGGACATTACGGTACTAGGCCGTGCAGGATTGGCTGCGCTTTATATTGCCGCCAACGAACTCAAACGCGGCAATTATGCCAGCGAACACGACATCAAAATTGCACACAAACTGGCCTGGGTGCTGTGTGGAGGCGATCTCACCGGTGCGCAGCAAGTGAGCGAACAATATTTGCTGGATGTAGAAAGGGAAGCCTTCCTGAGTCTTTGCGGAGAGCAAAAAACGCTGGAACGCATCCAATACATGCTGCAAAATAACAAACCGCTCAGAAATTAATAATACGCTTACGCTCAATTTATACCATACCATGGAAGCATACATCGTAAAAGCATATCGCTCGGCTGTCGGCAAATCAAAACGCGGCGGATTTCGCAATTACCGCTCCGACGACCTGGCCGTTGACATCGTTCAATATCTGCTGGCCAACACCCCCGAATTAGATCCCAAACTGGTTGACGACGTGATCGTTGGCTGCGCCAATCCGGAAGCAGAACAAGGATTCCAGATAGGCCGCCAAATATCGGTACGCGCCTTGGGCAAAGAAGTGCCCGGAATGACCGTAAACCGCTACTGTGCATCCGGCCT
>JAEUUQ010000254.1 GCA_016787505.1 Saprospiraceae bacterium
CATGGACCCCTATATCCGGGTAGCGCTCAAAAAAGTGTTTCCCGACAAACAACTCATCGAGTTGCCATACCAACATCCCGTTTACCACCAGAAGTTCGATTTTAAAGACGGTATTCCCAAGGTTCACCAACATGAAGGCAAGGGCCCCCGCACCTACGGCATTTTTATCGATGGCCGCCTGGCCTGCCTTTATGCGGCAGAGAGCAATATCAGCGACGGCTGGGAATCGTATGAGGTGCACAAAGACCCCGAGCCGCTTCGGCAGCAAGCCCTGCGTATGGGCGCCAATATTATCCAGTTTGCTTTTTCCCAATAGCCGCAAAATCTGTCTTCGGCAGTCGGCAGTCGGCGGTCGGTCATTTCGGCTCCGCTCAATGACCGTCTCCGCCGCTCGTTAAGCGGAGTCGAAACGAGCATCCCTGGCAGTCGGCAGTCGACAGCCAATTCAAAAAAGTCGTATAGTCGTACAGTCGTAAAGTCGTAAAGTCGCATGAATTGCCGGGTCGTCGTATAGCCGCAACTCAGGGCGAACCCTGGCCCAGGCCCCTCACACCGAGGGTACACGCAAGCTTTTTATCGACATGCGGATAACTCGGCGTGGTGAGATAGGTATACACTGCGCTGGAGAATGCGATGGTAATGACCGACCACTCGCCCTGCGCGCTTATTTGATAGGTATAGCTCATCGGCGGAGCGCCGGGTAAATTCCCCAGATAATCTATAGCCAGGTCGCAACCAAAGCTCATCAATTTGCTTCGTAAAATCATAGGCGCCGGCGCTTCGCTATAAGGCGGGTCAAATAGGACCTCCAGCACTTCGTTGTCGGATTGGCACCAGGTGTTGTAGTTAAATTCGAAACCGGGATTGTCATAGGCGCACCAACCGTCGAGGTCGTAGGCAATAGATAGGTACAGCGACTGACAAGGCTCGAATGCAATGGGCGTACAAGCCAAAAAGCCGGCACAACCCAGAAAAAAGGGCAGGCATATCGTTTTCATTTGGACATGGATTAATTACTCCGCTAAGTTAAATACTCGGTAAGAATTAAACCACCTCATGCCCCAACTTGCCCCAAAATACCCCATTCTCCCCTTCGCCCGGTGCCCAGTCGCGAGCCCCAAAGTCGTACAGTCGTAAAGTCGTAAAGTCCCAAAGTCACCCCCTCTCCCTCACTCCCTCCCCTACGACAGCCTGGGCAACAACCCCAGGTCTCTCAGCATGCCGGCCATATCCCACAAGTGGGCGCCGCGGGTAATCAAGCCATCATTTATATGCAAAAAAGAGACCCCTTGGATAGATACTTTTTTTCCGGTAGGTGGAATATTGATAATCGGGCCGGTTTGCCGGCCTTCTGCTTTCCAGTACAAAGCCAGCCTGTCGCCATTTTGCACAAAATCGATGAGCGAAATATGAAGATCGGGAAACCCCACAAAAAACTTGTCGAGCATTCGCGCTACGCTGTCGCGGCCGTATAATTCGCCTGCTTCGGAGCTTTCCACCCCCGAATAATCGTCGGCGTAATAGCTAAGAATGAGTTGTTTGTCGTGCGAATTCCAGGATGCCATGAGCTGATCGATAAATGCAGTGACTGCGGCGGTGTTATTCATCATATTTATCTGTTTGATGATGCAAATATAGGGAAGGAGCGTATTCAATGTCCCGTTCAATAGATGTTCAGCTTTTGCTCAAATGTAACAAAAGTTGATCTACGACTTTTCGCACGCCGGTGGTGGCTTTTTCGGCAATCACTTCCAAATTGGCCGATTGCCTCAACTCGTAGTTGATAGCAGGCCTGGGGTCGACGTAATATACCCGGGCGTGCGGCGGCGCAAATCCTACAAGTCCGGCAGCCGGGTAAACCTGCATGGAAGTGCCCACAATAATGACGAAATCGGCCTTGGATACCTCCGCTGCGGCATCCATGAGCAGGGGCACTTCTTCGCCAAACCAGACGATATGCGGCCGCAGTTGACCGCCCAACTCGCAGGTGTCGCCCAGTGTGATGTCTTTTTCCCAGTGGTAGATTAAGGAGGGGTCTTTGCTGCTGCGCACTTTGCGCAATTCGCCGTGCAGGTGTATGATGTGGCTGCTACCCGCCCGGTCGTGCAGGTCGTCTACGTTTTGGGTCACTATGCATACTTCGAAGTGGGGTTCTAATTCCAATAAGGCATAGTGTGCCTCGTTGGGCTCTACTTCGGCCAACTGGCGGCGGCGCTGGTTGTAAAATTCGAGCACTAATGCCGGGTTTTTGCGCCAGCCCTGGGGCGAGGCTACTTCCATGACGTCGTGGTTTTCCCACAAGCCGTCGGCATCTCTGAAGGTTTTGATGCCGCTTTCTGCACTGATTCCCGCTCCGGTTAAGACGACGATTTTTTGCATAAGAATTTAATTTGCTGATGTGCTGATGTGCTGATGTGCTAATTATCTTGGGTTCAAAAATATTTAATAATCAGCACATCAGCAAATTAGCACATCAGCACATCAAATCCGGACCTTCCGGAAGGCCACTCCGATATGATCGATGATATCCGAAGCAATAAGCGCTTCGTGGCCCAGTTTTTCGGCTGCCAGGTCGCCGGCGAGACCGTGGGTATACACGCCCAGTAAGGCCGTTTCAAAAGGCGAATAGCCCTGGGCCAGCAGTCCGGTGAGCAAGCCGGTGAGGGCGTCGCCGCTGCCGCCGGTAGCCATGCCGGGGTTGCCGGTGGAGTTGAAATAACAGGCGCCATCGGGACAGGCGATACAGGTATAGGCGCCTTTTAAAATAATAAAAACACCCAATTCCTGCGCTTTTTGGCGCTGAAGGGCATTGCGTTCGAAACTATTGGCACTGGGGCCGAACAGTCGTTCAAATTCGCCGGGGTGTGGGGTTAATATAGTGTTGGGCGGCACGAGCGACAGGCGATCGGGCGATCGGGCCAGGATGTTGAGCGCGTCGGCGTCGATGACCAGGGGCCGTCGGTATTGCTCCAGCAATTGCCAGAGGGCGTCAACCGTGCTGCGCCGCTGGTCGAGTCCGCAACCCAGTCCGACGGCCTTGTAAGGCTTCAATTCGGGCGTTTCCGAAAAATAATACCGGTGCGGGTCTACGCTCATCATCGCTTCGGGCACGCTCATTTGCATGATCTCGTAGGCGCAGCGTGGCGCGTGCACGGTGACCAGGCCGGCGCCGCTGCGCAGACAAGCCCTTGCCGCGAGTATGGCAGCGCCCACTTTGCCGTAGCTGCCCGCCACGAGCAGGGCATGGCCGAAAGCGCCTTTGTGGTCGTGCTTGTGGCGATGATGTAACAAACAAGTCACGTCGCTTTTTTCAATATAGTGAAATGGGGTTTCCGTTTTTTCTATAAATGATTTTGACAAGCCGATACTCGTGAAGGTCCATTGGCCTACCGCGTCCTGGTTTTCGGGAAAAAGAAAGGCGAGTTTGGGCATTTCAAAACTAAAAGTAAAATCGGCATGGATACAGGCGCCGGTAGTGGGGGCATCGGCCATCAAACCCGAGGGGATGTCTACCGACACGATAGTCGCATCCTGCCCGTTGAGATATTCAATGAGTCCTGCCCAATAACCTTCAACAGGGCGATTGAGGCCCGAGCCGAAGATAGCATCGATAATGATGGCATGAGCCGGCAGGGTAGGGAAGGTGTCGTCCTCTTTCAGCACTTTGCGCGTCAGATCGGGCAGGCGGTACCAGTTCGACTGGAAGTCGGCGCCAGCATCGGAACCGGTTGCGCAGCGGTATACCGTCACATTATAAAAACTGCGGTGTAGCAGCCGGGCGATCGCCAGTCCGTCGCCACCGTTATTGCCGGGGCCGCAGAATACCGCAATAGGCGCGTCTTCATTGGAAAATTGCCTCAAAAACCAATCGGTAAACGCACGCGAAGCCCGCTCCATGAGGTCTATAGAGGCGATGGGTTCGTGGGTGATAGTGTAGGCGTCGAGTTCGCGCACCTGCCTGGCGCTGAGTATTTTCATACAGAAAA
>JAEUUQ010000255.1 GCA_016787505.1 Saprospiraceae bacterium
CGGGCGCTTTCCATGACGGCAAGCGCCCTTTTTTTGTCCAAACAATTTTTAACACAAGCATTGTAGCAAAAACAGAACAGGCACAGTGCCCAAACACGTTTCATGAAAAGGCGACTATCCGGCTTTTATAAAAAGCTGCGGTTTACACTCAGCGAGCGCAACTCTTTTTTATTCACCGGCTTTTATAAGTATTTTTATTCTCCTAAAAAAGGATCGCTTGCCTATCTGTTAAGCGAATATTCTAAAAATCAAAAAGGCGATTTTACCGTCATTCAAATCGGCGCCAACGATGGTATTACACACGACCCCATCCACAAATTTATCAAACGCGACAACTGGAAGGGCGTGTTGTTGGAGCCGCAAAAACACGTTTACGACGAATTTCTGTCTAAGATATACCGCAAAAATAAAGGCATCGTTACCCTAAACGCCGCTTTGGGCGAAACAGACGGATATCTCAACCTGTACAAAATCGGTTTTAGCAACGCACGCTGGGCCACCGGCCTGGCCACTTTTGACAAAGAAGTGCTTGTGAAGGCCTTTGACTCGGGACATGTAGCCAAAAACGCCGCTAAGGAAAAAACTGCCGTCCCGACAAACCAGGAAGAACAAATCATCACGGAAAAGGTGCCCCTGATCAGCGTTGAAAAGTTATTGTCGACGTATCATATCGACAAAATAGACCTGCTGCAGATTGATACAGAAGGTTTTGATTATCAAATAATTAAGTTGTTTAATATTAAAAAAACCAAACCCCGGTTGATTGTCTTTGAAAGCAGCCACTTATCAAAAGACGAACTGGAGGAATGTATTGCCCATCTCATAAAGAACAATTACCAGACGATCACGTCGGGCCCCAATACGATTGCTATGCTCAAACCCCTCAACGGCTATGATTATTTTTTTGGCGTTTGAGAATTACGAATTAGTAATTACGAATTACGAATAAGTAATTAATTATCAATTTATTAATTATTAAAATTATTCGTATTCGTAATTCGTAATTGATCATTCGTCATTATCCGAAATGGTGTAAACCGGGCGAAAAGCTCCTCGCTGTACCAGCCCAATTCGCGGGTTTTGCGTATCACCTCACTATGGTATTCACTCTGGTAAGCATAAGCTTGCATATCCTTGCTGCTTGCCCACCAACTGAAAGTAGCCTGCTGGATGAGGGGTAGCTCGCCAATGCCCATCGCCATCAACAATCCCTGGCGCCCGGCAACCGAGCGGCTCACCGGAGGTACATAGCGCCAGAAGCGCCACAAATGCCTACGGCTGATAGTAGCGCGTGTGAGCACGCAGACAGGGTCATCCTCTGTAGCAACGGCATTTGCGATAAAGGGGGCCTGTCCGTCCCAACTGCCATGAACCATAGTAGTGTGCATGAATATTGTCTGAAAATTTTCGCTGGCTTTTGCGCACTCGCCAAACAACTCGCCGTGAGCCAGGAATTGAGCTGCCGACTGCTCGTCGCGCCAAACGCATAAAAGCGCATAAATTCCGAAATTGGGCCAAATGCTGAAGCCGTTGCCGCCGCCACTTCCCAGCATTTTACCGAATTGCAATCCATCAACCCCTTTCAGCATACCTGGAGAAAGCCCCATCAACTGGAAGGCCCTCCAACGGCGACGCAGCCCGGTAAAGTGAAAAATACTCATCGTGACCACCTGCGGATCCTCCCCCCTCTTCTCTATCCCTTCTGTTTGCATATCTCTTCAAGCTTATGAGTTCGCAACAATTCAATGCCGCAAATGTTGGGGTCAAACCGAATCATTTTAAGGTTTTAAAAATATTTTCCGGGGTAAATATGTTCCCAATGCATCTTATGTGCGTTATTTTCGTTGTTTAAATGCCATAAGTGATCAAAACATGAGAGCACTAATAACCCTGTTGTTGATGAGCTGCGCCGTCGCTGCCTGGTCTCAGAGCATCGAAGAGCTGGAACAGCAACTCAGCCAGGCTGAAAACAGCAAAGACAAGATGCACCTGGCATTGAAGTTGGGAGAATCTTATTTGCGTTCGGATGCAGATAAGGCACTCGAATACGGCAAGCAGTCGCACAACCTCGCCACACAACTCAAGCAAAACGCCATGGCAGCCCGCTCGGCCTTTATGGTAGCGCAAGCCTATGAGCGGAAAAACGACGACCGCAACGTGGAAGTGTGGATGCGCAGCGCCCAGAATTTCGCCATGAAAGCCGGCGACTCCGACCTCATTATCAGAAGCGTTGACAGGCGCAGCCGACTTGCCGAGAAGGTGCGCAACTACCGCCGCGCCTATGAAATCAACCAGGAAGCCTTCGCCTATTTCAGCAATAAGGGTACCAGTATCAGCGACCTGGAAAGCAAATACGAAACACAAAAACTCCAAATAGAAAAAGAGAAAAAAGAACTCGAAAAAGAACGCGATAAACTTGCCTTTGAGGTGGCTAATCTCGAAGTAGAGCGCGACCAACTAACAACCGACAAGTCGTCGCTCGAACAACGCCAGGAACAACTGGTGCGCGAAAAACAACGCGTTGAACAGGAAATTTCTACTAAAGAAGAAAAACTGGCAGAAGTTTCTACCGAAAAAGAAAAAGCCGTAGAGATCATCAGAAAGAAGGAAGAGGAAGTCAAAGACCTCACCCGCGAAGCGCTCGAATCGCGTACCGTTCAAGCAGAAACCAAAGTAGAACTTCAAAAAGCCCAAATCGAAGCCGAGCAAAACCGCAACCTGCGCAATCTCACTTTTTTTGCCGCAGGTTTTATCCTGGTTCTGGCACTGCTCTTTTACGGACGCTTCCGCTCTAACAAAAAAGCCAACAAAGTACTGGCCGGCAAAAACGCGATCATCGAAAACGAACGAAAGCGCTCGGATGAACTTTTGCTCAATATTCTGCCCGCAACTATCGCCGGCGAACTCAAGGAATTTGGCAAGGCCCGCGCCCACCGCTACGAAGAAGTGACGGTGTTGTTTTCCGATTTTCGCAACTTCACGGCTATCGCCGAAAAATTATCGCCCGAAGAACTGGTGGAAGAACTCGACAAGTGCTTCAAAGCCTTCGATTTTATTATTTCCCAATACGAGGATATTGAAAAGATAAAAACTATCGGAGACGCCTATATGTGCGCTTCCGGCTTGACCAACCAAGCGACTTATCCCGATAATATCGTGCGGGCCGCCATCGAAATGCAGGAGTTCCTCCACGAACAAAAGCAAGAGCGCATGCGCCTCGGCAAACCCTTTTTCGAAGCGCGCATAGGCATTCACACCGGCCCCGCAGTAGCCGGCGTGGTGGGCGTAAAAAAATTCGCCTACGACATCTGGGGCGATACCGTCAATATCGCTTCGCGTATGGAAGTCCACTGCGAACCCGGCCGCGTCAATATCTCGGAAGTGACTTACAATAAAGTGAGTTATAAATTTGAATGCGAATACCGCGGCAAGGTAGAGGCCAAAAACAAAGGCGCTATCGACATGTATTACGTGATAAAAGAACGCGCAGCCATCGCTGTGTGAAACTCATTTGGACTGGATGTTGTTGTAAGTAAGCGCTGTTTTATTTTTCAACCACAACTACTCACGTGGATTTTAAACTCGTCTCACCTTTTCAACCGACCGGCGACCAACCCCTGGCTATTGAACAACTGACACAGGGCATACGGGAGGGTGAAAAAGCACAGGTATTACTGGGCGTGACCGGCTCCGGCAAAACGTTTACTATTGCCAACGTCATCACACAACTGAATCGTCCTACACTCGTTTTGACACACAATAAAACCCTCACAGCTCAGCTTTATGGCGAATTCAGGGATTTTTTCCCCGATAACGCCGTGGAGTATTTTGTATCCTATTACGATTATTACCAGCCCGAAGCATACATTTCGGTGACTGATACCTTTATCGAAAAGGACCTTTCTATTAACGAAGAGATCGATAAACTGCGACTCCGCGCCACTTCTTCGCTGCTTTCCGGCCGGCGCGATATTATCATCGTAGCTTCGGTGTCTTGCATCTACGGTATGGGCAACCCCGAAGATTATAAAACGGGGATCATACGCATCCACAAAGGGCAAACGCTATCGCGCAACGGCTTCCTGTACAGCTTGGTTGATAGCCTCTACGCGCGTACAGAAACCGATTTCCGAAGGGCTACTTTCCGGGTGAGAGGCGATACGGTAGATATCAACCTGCCCTATGTAGACTATGGGTATCGCGTGACTTTTTTCGGCGATGAAATAGAAAGCATTGACCGCATCGAACTGGAAAGCGGTAAGCGGATCGAAGGCATGGAAAATGCCGCCATCTTTCCGGCCAACCTTTATATCGCCCCCCGCGAACGCCTGCACCAGATCGTGCGTGCAATCGAAGACGAATTATACGAGCAGGAGAAATACCTGGAGCGCGACGGGCGCTTTATCGAAGCTAAACGCATCCGCGAGCGCACCAACTTCGACCTCGAGATGCTCAAAGAACTGGGCTATTGCTCCGGAGTGGAAAATTACTCCCGGTATTTTGACGGCAGAGTTGCCGGCACCCGCCCCTTCTGCCTGCTCGATTACTTCCCCGATGACTATTTGCTGGTTGTGGACGAAAGCCACGTGACTATTCCCCAAATCAGAGGCATGTTTGGCGGCGACCGCTCGCGCAAACTCAATCTCGTGAATTTCGGCTTCCGCCTGCCCTCGGCGATGGACAACCGGCCGCTTAGCTTTTCGGAATTCGAAACCTTGGTCAACCAGGCTATTTACGTGAGCGCCACCCCCAGCGATTACGAACTGGAACAAACCGGCGGCGTGATCGTGGAACAACTCATCAGACCCACCGGACTGCTCGACCCACCCATCGAA
Source organism: Saprospiraceae bacterium (assembly GCA_016787505.1). Lineage (GTDB taxonomy): Bacteria > Bacteroidota > Bacteroidia > Chitinophagales > Saprospiraceae > JABWBR01. The sequence goes on from JAEUUQ010000255.1 coordinate 4,836, forward strand.
GTGCGTCCAAGTATCAACCAAATCGACGACTTGCTGGAAGAAGTCAACGAGCGTATTAAAAGCAACGAACGCGTGCTGGTGACTACCCTCACCAAACGCATGGCGGAAGAACTCAGCAAATACCTCAGCAAACTCAGCATCAAGGTGCGCTATATCCACTCAGAAGTAGACACCATGGAACGCGTGGAAATACTTCGCGACCTCCGCCTCGGCGGCTTCGACGTACTGGTGGGCGTCAACCTGCTGCGCGAAGGCCTCGACTTGCCCGAAGTGTCGCTCGTGGCCATTCTCGATGCCGACAAAGAAGGCTTCCTGCGCAATGCGCGCTCACTGACCCAGACAGCAGGGCGCGCCGCCCGAAATGCCAACGGCCTCGTCATCTTTTATGCCGATACCATCACCGACTCCATGCGCAGAACGATTGACGAAACCAATCGCCGGCGTGAAATTCAGATGGCCTACAACGAAGCCAACGGCATCACTCCCCAAACCGTGTACAAAAGCAGGGAAGAAATCCTCAACTCGAAATCTATCCTCGATATCCGCGGCGGCAGAAATGCCCAGGCCTATATCGAACCCGATACCCCCAGCCTGGCCGCCGACCCCATCGTGGGTTATATGACGCGCGACCAACTGGAGAAACTCCTCTCCGAAACGGAAAAGAAAATGAAAGCGGCTGCCAAAGACCTCGATTTTATCGCCGCCGCACAATATCGCGACGAGCTTTTTGCCCTGCGCAAACGACTGGGCGAACTGGTATAATTACTCCCCGCTTGCTTTGACGACCAATGTTTTGCATTTTTGCATCAAAATTTTGTAACCATGAGAATTAGAACAACCCTAACCTTGTTTTTTGTCGCTTCCAGCCTGGGGATCTTTGCCCAGGGTATCGATTTTTTCCACGGCACCTGGCAGGAAGCCATCGCAGAAGCAAAAAAACAGGATAGAATAATTTTCGTTGACGCTTATGCCGTATGGTGCGGCCCCTGCAAACGCATGGCCAGCGAAGTGTTCACCAAGGAAGAAGTGGGCCAGTTTTACAACGCCAATTTCGTCAATGTCAAACTGGATATGGAAAAAGGCGAAGGCCTTGAATTTCGCAAAAAATACCCCGTCTCTGCCTTCCCTACCTTGTTTTATATAGACTACAACGGCGAAGTAGTGACGCAAGTGCGCGGCGCACAGGATGCCAGCGGCTTCATCAACCTGGGCAAGCAAGCCCTGGGCAAAGTGGACCGCAGCTTAGGTTATGCCGCTGAATACGACAAAGGTAGCCGCGACCCCGAATTGATGATCAACTACGTGCGCGCCCTCAATAAAGCCGGCAAGCCAAGCATGAAGATCGCCAACGAGTATCTTCGTTCGCAAAAAGACCTCACCACCGAGCAAAACTTGCGATTCATATTGGTTGCCGCCACTGAAGCCGATTCTAAAGCCTTCGACCTGCTCGTAGAACACCGCGCTAAAATTGCCGCCCTCACCTCTGAAAAAGCTGTGACAGACCAAATACAGGCTGCCTGCGAAAAAACGGTAAAAAAAGCAACCGACTTCCAAAACCGCGAATTGCTGGCGGAAGCGCAGATGAAAATGAAAAAACATAACCCCGCTGCTGCAGAACTTTTTACTGCAAAAAGCGAAATGGACTACGCGATGGCTCTGCGCGACGCCAAAGCTTATACGCAAGCAGCTAAAGATTTTATTAAAAAAACGACCGAGAACCGCCCCGCCGAACAATACCGCATCGCCAATACCATCGCCAATACTTTCCGCGACGACGAAAAAGCAATGAAAGCCGCAGAAGAATTTGCACACGATGCCACTAAAGACGGCGGTACCTACGAGCACTATTTTGCTTACGCCAATATTCTTTTTATGAACGAAAAGGAAAACGACGCGCTAAAAGCAGCCAACAAAGCGCTCGAACTGGCCAAAGCAAAAAATCCGGCAGCCGTGCGTATGGTCGAATCGCTCATTCAACGCATTCAAGGATAAACTGATTTATCATCCCATTTAATTAATGACTTTATTCATGAAAAAAACTTATGTAACGCTGTCGTTGCTGCTCCTGTGCGGCGCGCTTATGGCGCAAGGCGGCATCAAATTTAACGAAGGCCAATGGAACGATCTGCTGGCTAAAGCCAAAGCGCAAAACGCACTTATCTTTGTAGATGCCTACACCACCTGGTGCGGTCCCTGCAAGATGATGGCAAGCCAGGTGTTTACGCAAAAAGAAGTAGGCGATTTTTACAACTCAAAATTTGTAAACGCCAAAATCGACATGGAAAAGGGCGAAGGCATCGAGCTGGCCCAGCGTTATAACGTACAAGCTTATCCTACTTTCCTGTTCGTAGATGGCGACGGCAACATCGCCCACCGCGCCGTCGGCTATAAACTGGCAGATGAATTCATCGAACTGGGCAAGGTAGCACTGGATTCCGAAAAACGCCTCGGCGGACTCATCTCCCGCTACGACGGCGGCAACCGCGACCCGCAATTCCTCTACGACCTCGCCATGGCGCGTTATAACGCAATGGACGGCGGCCACATGGCCGTAGCCGAAGAATACCTGGCTACACAGTCAGACTGGAATACGCCGCAAAACATGGAGCTGATCTATTATATCGTCGATAATCCCGACTCTAAGCTGTTTGACTACATGGTGATAAACCGCGCCGCTTTTGAAGAACAATTCGGCGAGGATGCTATTATCGATCGCGTCCAGCAATTGATTATGCAAAAAGCTTTCGCCAACGGCAATGAAGGAGAATCGGCACTCACCGAGGTGGACAAAATGTACGCCATGGTATACCCCGAACAAGCTGCCCGCCTCAGCGCCAACTTCCGTATGAGCTACTACAATATGCTCGGCGATGTCAATAATTTCGCCAAATCAGCAGTGGATTATTTCGACAAATATCCCTCCGACGATTTTAATGAACTCAATAATGTAGCCTGGACTTTCTACGAAAGTATCCAGGATAAGGACATGCTCAAGAAGGCGCTCGGCTGGGCCAAACGCTCAGTTGAACTCGAAAACCAGTATTTTAATAACGATACGCTCGCCGCACTCTATTTTAAGCTCGGCGATAAGAAAAAAGGAAAAAAGGCCGCTAAAACAGCTATCGAGATCGCCAAGAAAAATGGCGAAGATTATAGCGGCACCACCCAGCTGTTGGAGCAGTGGGGAGCGAATTAATAAAAATGTTGTCGGTTGTCGGTTGTCCGTTATCCGTTCTTTATGCTTCTAAATAAATATTGAACCGATAACAGAGAACCGACAACAGAGAACAGAAAACAGACCACAACCATGAAATCAACACTAACAATCCTATTGACCTTCCTCGTTGCAGCCTCCCTGCAGGCGCAGCTCGAATTACCGGCGAAAAGCCCGAAAGCCAGTGTGTCTTACCGCGTAGGACTCACCGACGTGACGCTTAACTACTCCAGCCCCGCTGTCAGGGGCCGCAAAATATGGGGGGATGTAGTACCCTACGACAAGTTGTGGCGCGCGGGCGCTAACCAGGCTACCACTATCGAGTTTAGCACCGACGTGAAAATTGACGGCAAAGAACTGCCTAAAGGCAAATACGCGTTGTTCATCATCCCCAAAGAAGGCGATACCTGGACGGCGATACTTAACACGGTTACCGATCAGTGGGGCGGCTACAACTACGACCAGTCGAAAGACGCCCTGCGCTTTGAAGTACACACCAAAACCGTCGTACAGGACGAAGAACACCTGCAATATACGATCGAAAACCAAGGCATCGACCGCGGTTATATCCGCCTGGCCTGGGAAAAGAAACGCATCTACCTGCCTTTCTCTGCCGATGTGATGAAGTTTTCACTGGCAAATATTGAAAACGCCCTGATGACAGCTCCCACCGATGATAAGTGGTGGATACACGCCGAAGCCGCCGAGTTTCTCGCTGAAAACGACGGCGATCTTAACCTGGCCCTCCAACATGCAGACGAAAGTGCCACCCTGCGCGTCGATGTATGGAACTGGTGGGTGAAGGCCCGCGTACAAGCCAAACGCGGAGACTACAAAGCAGCCCTGGCTACCGCCCAAAAATTGGCGGAATTGAGCAAAACCAACGACGAATACAAGTACTACCCCGAAATCAAAGCCGAAGTAGAAAAGGCTATTGCGGAGTGGAAAAAATAGTGAACAGTGAACAGTGAACAGTGAACTGTGAACTGCTCTTTGATCTGTTCACAGTTCACTGTTCACTGTTCACTACCCTAAATCTTTCCAGATTCGGCTTCACTTTCCTGGGCCGCTGGAGTTCATAGTCATAAATCAGCTTGCCCAATTGGCTGAAAAATGGGAGCCCAATCTCGTCGTATTCGTAGATCCCATCGTTGTATACCTGATTGGCATTAACGTGTATCGTGCCTGATAAGAAAAACTCCACACCGCGCTCCAGGTCGACGATATAGGCGATGTCGGTTAAAAATCCATAAGACCAACCCACTTTGTTAAAAATGCGCACCCCCGGAATAGGAGCCTGGGTGCTGTCGCCGTAAATCCAGAATTTGACATAATTGTCGGCCTGGTGATACGAAGGATGGCGGCTTTCGCGCGGCCACATCGACATACACTGGTATAGGTAGCGGTAGTCGTCTTCGGTAAGTTTAAAACGCTGTGCGGGCGGCGTAGCCTCGGGGAAGATCACGGCTTTGAGTATATCGTGCAGGTTTTGCAGCGACATATAATTTTTGTTGCTAAAATCGAAGGCGCCTTCCACTCGTTTGTCCTGGTTGTCGAGGTAGGCGATGCCGCGTTGTTCGGCGCTGAGGCCCAGGTTGGGCGGCGTAAGGTCGCTGTATACTTCTCCCTGATAGTAAAAGACCGTATCATATCGATATAGCGTAATGGGATTTGTATAGCGATTGGTTTCGTCGTCGAATGCGGGATTGGCCAGTCGGCGCAAAATGCGCGTATCGCGGTAGCCTTTCTCCCAGAGTTTTTCATTGAAGTAAGACTGGCCCAGCCATTCGTAGAGGCGGTTGAAAGCGTCGTTGTCGCTCACCACAAAAATCTTTTTGGCGTAATGCGCCAGCGAGGGCAGGTCGTTAGCAGAAGTGGTATCGGTCACCACCGGTGTTTGTGGCGGAGTCACGGCGCCGATGCGCATGGGGGTGTATTTGTCGAGTCCCCGGATATGCAAGTCGTTGAGTTTTTCAAGGGCCAGGAAAGCCGCCGGCATTTTGACTGTGCTGGCGGGGTAGAAATAGCGTTTGGGGTCGACTCCCCAGCGATAAGAAGTAAAAGTGGGATAGTTATTCGCGTCGCGGTCTATTTGGGTATAAATGACTTGTATGTCGTATTTG